>NZ_LZJJ01000194.1:0-18852 GCF_001667625.1 Mycobacterium sp. E1715 | reverse complement strand
GGCTTGCCGCTAACCGGCTACCCCGCGCCGCCGTGAGTCTTCTGATCGGCGATGAGGGTATCGGCAAGAGCCTGCTGTGGGTCCTGATCGTCGCACACATCACGACCGGCAAACCGTTGCCCGGCTTCGGGATTCCCGCCCGCGACCCCGGTCGGGTCATGCTGGTGATCACCGAAGACGATTGGTCGACCGCCGTGTTACCCCGGTTGAAGGTCGCCGGGGCCGACCTGGACATGATTCGCGTGATCTGCGTCGAACGGGACGGCAGCGGTGCGCCGATCTTCCCCCGCGATATGGGTTTGGTCCGCAACGCCGACCCGAGACCCGACCTGGTGGTCGTCGACTGCTGGTTGGATACCGTGCCGCCCGAGCTGAGCGTCAAGGACTCCCAGCAGGCCCGGCTGGCGCTGCACCCGTGGAAAGACCTTGCCACGACGACCGACGCCGCGATCTGGCTGCTCGGGCACTCGAATCGGTTCTCCGGTGGCAGCGTCCGCGACCGCTACGGCGCCACCTACGTGCTGCGGCAGAAGGCCCGCATGACGATCTGGGCCATGCAGGATGAGGACGGCGCGTTGCTGGCGGGGCCGGAAAAAGCCAACGGCGCGGTCACCACGGTTGCGAGTCGCTTCGTGATCAAGCCGATTCTGCACTTCGAGCCGAGCGACGAGCACGACGGCACGGTGCCGCTGCTCGAATACGACCGGATCTCGCACCTGACGATCCGCGAGCACGTCGAGGATGCTGCCGCCGCGCAGGTCGCCGCAGCCGATCGCACCGACGCGAGCCCGATTGCGTGGCTGGCGGTGCAGCTGGGCGGTGGGCCGCGCTGGTCGACCGACATCGATGCCGCCGCTGAGCGCGACGGCATCAGCGCCTACAAGCTGCGGGCAGCAAAGCTGAAGTTGAACGTCAAGCCGTCGCGGGAGTCGGGAACGGGGCCGTGGTTTCTTTGCCTCCCGCAACATTTGGGCCGCACGCCAGTTGAAAATGATTTCCAGATGCGGTCAGATGCGCCCGTCTTTCACAGACCTACATCTGGAGAATCGGGAAAAAATCAGATGCCGGCTTCTACCAGCGAAGACTTCAGAAGTAGGTCTGAGGGATATATGGAGACCGTTTCGACATCTGATTTTTGCGCTTGCGGTGAACAGCTAACGTCGCCCGCTTCGATCCGCTATGGCATGTGCCGCGAGTGCCGCCTGGCCGCAGCAAACCCCGACGAAGGGAGATAAGCGATGCCGCACCCGTTCGATGACCACTGCGCCTGCCCGTCGTGCGGGATGATCCGCGATGTCGTCAACGCCTCGCCGCTGCTGGCTGACGCCACCGACGCCGAGCGTCAGCAGATGTTCGAATCGTTGCGCCGCACGATGCTTCCCGGCCCGGCGCAGATTCGGCAGCCGGGGGCGTGAGATGGGTGCGCCGCGCGGGAAGCCGACCGGGCAGGCCGCTGTGAATGCGGCGAAGACCGAGTGTTGGCGCGGGCATTCGCTGGCCGACTGTATCCGCTGGGTTGATCGGCGGGGGTACGCGCACCGGGCGTGTCGGACGTGCAATCGGATCGGCAAGGCCCGGCGTCGTCAAGCTAGCGCTGACAGCTACGCCCGTGGTGGGGGGTTCGATGATGAGTGATGCTCGTCCCGGTTTGTGCTCGATCTGTCATGTGGAGCCGCGCTCCCACGGGTGTCGCTGCGAGGCTTGTCATGCGGCGTGGACGGCCCGCCCGGATGGTCGTGAGGCGCGCCGCGAGATCGCCCGGCAGGCCCGCCAGATCACTGAGCAGGCCCGCGAAATGAGCGAGCAGCATCCCGGCCTGGACGATCCTGATCTGCCGGAGAGGGCGGTGCTGGATGCGGCGTTGGATGTTGCGCAGGAGCGTTTGGAGCGCCGGTTCGATGAGGACCCGGTCGGGTTCGTGTGGTTTTCTGACCGCGAGTGATTGCGGCTGGGACAGCGATTCCCGCGCCTGTGGCGTTTCCTGCCGGGTTGTCGGTGCTGGCCGCGACAGAGGGGCTGGGGCGGTGTTCGGAGCCGCAAAACTACTTTGGGTGTGCCAGCGAAGTTCGCGCCGTGGCGGCGCTCTCGCGGCGTATTCTCATCGTCGAGGCGGGCCGCGTAGCCCAACGCCCGGCCAATTGGCCGCGCAAGCGGGCACCCGGAGACGACCTGCGGGCTAGGGATGCGACAACAACAACTTCATCGCGTCGCGTAGCCGTGCCACCCGGAAAATCGCGTCAATTGACGCAGTTTTCCGCGCAGGCCGAGGGCACCCGACGGAACCTCTTCTCCCAGATCACTTCCGGGGTTTCCCGCCCCGCGCGCTCCTTTCGATTCCTATTCGCGGCGCGCCGGGGCGGGACCACCGCCCATCCGTGAAAGCGAACCCATCACCATGAACGACCACGATTTCCGCGCCGAGTGCGACCGGCTGCTCGGCGAACTCGACGACATCCAAGCCAGCGGCGACCGCTCGCCGCGCACCCTGGCGAGGATGCAGAAGGTCAACAACGACCTTCGCAGACTCGCAGCGGACGACACTTTGGCCCGGCAGGCCGATCTCGCCGAGGGCGTCCGCGCGGGCCGCTACCGGCTCGAATCCGGCACGCCCACCGATACCGACCCGTACGCCGCCGATCGGGGCGGGACACGCAACGCCGCCCTGCGCGCACTCGATGACGCGGTGCGGGACAACCGGCTGGCTGCTGCAGGGGCCGAACTGGTCGAGCAGGTGATGGGTGACGGGCCGGAATTCGCCCGCACCTGGACCCAACGCTACGTTGCGGCAGCCGGATCACCCGACTACGAGCGGGCCTACGCCAAGCTGGTGTGCGACCCGTCACGCGGGCACTTGAAGTGGTCGCCCGCCGAACAGCAGGCCTACCAACGCGTCGCCGTCCTGCGCCAGGAGCAGCGGGCGATGGGCGAGTCCGCCACGCACGGCTCGGAGTTGGTGCCGTTGACGTTGGACCCGACCGTGTTGCTCACGTCGGCGGGCTCGATCAACCCGCTGCGCCGCATCGCGCGCACGGTGGTCACCGCCACCGACGCCTGGCAGGGCGTCACGTCGGAAGGTGTTGTGGCCGAATGGCTTGACGAGGCCGAGGAGGCGGCGGACGCGTCGCCCGCCCTGGCCGGCCCGTCCATCCCGGTGAAGAAACTCGGCTGCTTCGTCCCGGTGTCCTACGAACTGTTCGAGGACGTGGCGTCGTTGACGACCGAGCTGGGTCGGTTGATGTCCGACGCCTATGACCAGTTGACGGCGACCGCGTTCACCACCGGCAGCGGCGTGGGTGAGCCGACCGGCCTGATCACGGGTCTGGTGGCGGCGGCGGGGACGGTGGCGTTGATCACGCCGACGACTGGTGAATCGTTCACTGCGCCTGACGTTTTCAAGCTGCAGAACAGCCTCCCCCCCAGGTGGCAGCCGCGTGCGCAGTGGTGCGCCAACCTGACACGGATCAACGATGCCCGGCAGTGGGAGACCAGCAATGGTGCGTTGAAGTTCCCGTCACTGCAGGATGATCCGCCAACCCTGTTGGGGCGTCCGATGAATGAGCTGTCCAACATGGACGGGACGGCGATCGACGCGTCGGCGACGGCGGATCACTACGCGCTGGTCTATGGTTCGTTCGGCGACGGGTTCGTGATCGTTCAAAGGCTCGGGGCTACAACGGAACTCATCTCGAACCTCTTCGGTGAAAATCGCCGTCCCACTGGACAGAGGGGCGTATTTTTGTGGGCACGAACAGGTTCCGCGGTCGTCATCCCGCAGGCGTTTAGGCTGCTGTCGATTCACACGACCGCTTAGGGTTGCGCGCGGGCCGCGCTTTGGTTGAGGTTGTCACGGCCCTGCGCGCCGGGGTGGTCGGGTTGGTTCCGTACTTGTGAGATTGTCAGCGGAGCCACCCGGCCACCGTCGGGGCTGATCTGCTGCTGGGCAAAGGCCGAACCCTATTGCCCAAAGGTGGGCGACCAGAACGGATTCTCACCGTAGGATCGGCGACGTGACAACGGACGATCTCGAACCCTACGAGGCGCGCGTCGCAGCTGCCACTAGCCGCCTCGACGACTTCTACACCCAACTGGTCAGTGAACTCGACAAGCAGAATGGCGGATTCCGCTGGTGGTCAGGTTTCTCGGACTGGAAGACGTTGACATTGCTCGGCGACTACTTGATCCAGTCGGTACAGGGCACGAAAGAGTCCCTGTCCTCTGCCTCATTAACCGCCGACATTCATCGACAAACCCTGGGCAACGATGAAGCTGAACTCAAGGCTGCACTGCGCCCGATCATGGAAGCCGGTATCACCGACCCTACCAAGATCGCCGAGGCCATCCCGCAAGACGCAGCCGCCCGGCGGCGTGCCTTGACGATTACGGAGTCAGCCGAATCCTGCATCTTTCACCTGTGGCAAACGCTGGATCGAGTTGCGGCAGCAGCAATTATTGTGGGGGGCTTTAGGGTCAAGGATGTTGCGACCGTGTATTGGAGCAGCCTCGATGGGATCGCAACCGAACTGAGCACGGGCAGCATCAAAGAGATGTTGGAGCCCGTTGGAACGCCGGGCCGAGCTGTTCAAGAGGCGTTGGTCGCTCCCGTCCTCGGGTGGCAGCAGTTCGGCCCCGATGAGTGGCTGCTCTGGTTGCGTGATGCACGGCACGGTCTCACTCATCGGTCACCATCAAAGAAGCTCAATGTGACCGCTGGCGAACGGCTGACGCGCCTGTTCTATCGGCAGCCCAGGTGGAGCGAGATACAAGCACTCGTCTTCGGGTCGAAGCCTCCGAGGCGGCCAATATTCGACACCTTTATCTTGAAGGCAAGTTACGACGTGCTGGACGGATTATGCGAATCCACGGCCAAACTTGTTGCAGCGCTTGTTGACGCGATGGTCACCTGTTGGGTAGCACGGAGAGCCGATCCACCGATGATCGTTCAGCATGGTCGGCAGTGGCCGACGATCGAGCCTGGCGAACCGCTGTCGGCATTTCCGGGTTACGGACAGGACTTGACCCTCGACAGCAGACACATGGTCGTGAACACCCAGGAAGGGGACCGGTGGGAGGCTGCCCGCATCGACGACCAGCGCCGCCGGGATTGGTACGAATGAATGTGTGCCGTCATCCTGTTGAGTGAAGCCTGGCCTACGCGAGCAGCTGTTCGGCTCAGAAGAAAAGGTGCGTGACTGTGGAACCGAAACGCCACACTCGGCGTCCTACCAAGTGTCGGCCCGCCTCGCGGCGTCGCCTGGCTTGTCTCTCCTGCAGGCCAGTCGCCGCGCGGGGTGGGTCGACGGCTAACGGCGGCGAGGCGTATTAATCTCGTACCGGCACAGATTGATTGATTCCTGCAGCTGAACCAACACGCATCTCGTCGCATAGACCGCATCTGGTATCTCGGTCAGCAGCCGTTTCAACTCGGCCACAGCGTCATCGACAGTGTCGAACTCAACGAATTCATCATCGTCGTCATCCTCGTCAGCCACCGTTTCCGGAGCTCCCTCCGCTTGGCGACGGACACGCCCTTCAACGCTCTCTATCGCTTCTGACGCAGCCAAACACCCCTCGTTAAACGTAAGAGCTACAGCCCACTCGAGATTGGTTTGATCATGCTCAGGCACCGGCATCGGTCGTTGACCGGTGGCAGTGTCGGTCAGTAGGTCGGAGTCAATTCCCGCCAAACGTCCAAGCATCGCCATGCAAGCGATGTGCTGATCCATCCTCTTGTCACGGTGCTCGGCCAGCCAGACACGGTCCTCTACCGTGTCGTCCTCGTCATCTTCGAAATATTCCCAAATGAGGCGGGATAGCGTGGTGAGGAGCCCGACCGCGTAGGCGGCCAGTCCCGCCTCGGTTTGGCGGTAGCCGTCAAGCATCTCCAATTGCTCTTGAGGGAGCTGTCGCTCAGTCATGGCCTAGTCGGAGTGCGGTAATTCGTTAAAGTGTTTCATTGCAACGTCTTTCGACGGGAGAAGGCTGTTGGGATCGCACGAAGCCCGCTTGGTTTGGCAACACCATTCACCAACACTGAGCTGAAACTCCGTGCCGTGCCGTGCCATGCCGCGCCGTGAAAAGTTGTGGGCTTCGTGCGATCTAGCCGTCAACGCTACGCCGCACCAAACCGGCGGCGCAAGAGGCAAAATCGAGCGAAAAGTGTGTACGCACAACATGATTGGGTGTAGTCACAGATCCGCTCGGCTGTAGGCACAAATCCGACTGTCTGCGCAGGTCAGCACTTCGACCAGTGATACACCGTCGACGACGAACACCCCAACTCCCGCGCAATCTCCACCGTCGACCACCCCCGCGCCCGCAACTCCCGCACCCGGCCCGGCAACCCACGGTCATGCCGCGACGGCACCGACACACCATTCCGCGAGACCGTCCGCACCGCACCCGGCAACGGGGCCACCGCAGCCCGCACACCCACCGGCGCCTGCCGCTGCCGCTTCCGTCGCTTCGGACGCCGCAACTCCCCGGCGATCACGCCCTGCGGCTTCTCACCAGCCCGCAACCCTGCGAACCACGCCCGGCACCCCGCCAGCGCCGGGCACTCCGCGCACAACGCGAGCGCCTGCCGTTCGCGCTTCTCGCGCTCTGGTGACCACCCTGGCTGCAGATCGAACAGGGACGAGCGGCCAGCACACGCCGCGCCCGCCAAGTCGGGAGAACGCGCCAGGGCGGCGGCAAGATCAGCCCAGCCCACGGCGACGAGTCTGCCACGGCGACGGGAGCGTGCGGCGCGAACTACCGCAAAGGTCCGCAGATACGGCGGGTATCCGTTGAATCTGCCGTTTCTGAGCAGGGAAAAGCCGGGTTGGGGGGGCGATCATAATTCAGCAAACGCCCCGCGATCGATTTATGCCCCCCAGCTGCGTAGATGCACCGGCCAGCTAACTACTGTTTGTGCAGCTCAGGGCATAAAACAGGAATCTGTTCCCGGAAACCCAACATCCGTTCCGCATACCCTGTGAGGGTATGGCCTTGCGGCGCTTGACGATTGGGGTGGGATCGGGTGGTCGGGTTGTGCTTGAAGGGCGCTGATCCGGCGTCGGTCTACCCGCCAAGCACGGCGCGCGCCTTGTCTAGATCGATGGTCTCCAAGCCGTTGACGTTGCGCAGTTTGTCGACGATGCGGTCTTCGCCGAAGCGCTGGACGAAGCATTCGAGGCGGGCACGGCACTGTTTGATGTCGTCTGTAGTCAGCGGCGCGGGGAGGGGCACCTCGCCGTAGATCGCGGCCCACAGCAAGGCGCGTACTGCGTCGGCGGGGGTCATGCGTGTCATCGTAGAGATGTCGGGCGCGGGTCGACGGGCATATGATCACGGGCGCACGGCGCAGACACGCCAGCGCGAAACCGTTTGCCAACTGCATGATAATAATCGCACCGAATTGCTCTGACCAGCAGTTATTTACCAATGTCGCACAGCGATGACCGTTGCCGTAACACAGAATTAACAGCCGTTGCCTACTGTTTCGGTTATGGATCGCCAGAAGGAATTCGTCCTCCGCACCCTGGAGGAACGGGATATCCGCTTTGTTCGGCTCTGGTTCACGGATGTGCTCGGCACGCTCAAGTCGGTGGCCATCGCCCCGGCCGAACTGGAAGGCGCCTTCGAGGAGGGCATCGGGTTCGACGGCTCCTCGATCGAGGGCTTCTCGCGAGTCTCGGAATCCGACACCGTGGCCAACCCCGACCCCTCGACCTTCCAGGTGCTGCCGTGGGCTTCCGGCGGCCATCACCACTCGGCCAGGATGTTCTGCGACATCACCATGCCCGACGGCTCGCCCTCCTGGGCCGACCCGCGGCACGTGCTGCGCCGGCAGCTGCAGAAAGCCAATGACCTGGGCTTTTCCTGCTACGTCCACCCCGAGATCGAGTTCTTCCTGCTGAAGCCCGGCCCCGACGACGGGTCGCGGCCCGTGCCCGTCGACACGGCCGGCTACTTCGACCAGGCCGTGCACGACTCGGCGTCGAACTTCCGCCGCCACGCGATCGAGGCGCTGGAGTTCATGGGGATCTCGGTGGAATTCAGCCACCACGAGGGTGCGCCCGGCCAGCAGGAGATCGACCTGCGGTTCGCCGACGCACTGTCCATGGCCGACAACGTGATGACGTTCCGCTACGTCATCAAGGAGGTCGCCATCGAGAACGGCGCGCGGGCGTCGTTCATGCCCAAGCCGTTCGCCGAGCACCCCGGCTCGGCCATGCACACCCACATGAGCCTGTTCGAGGGCGACGTCAACGCCTTCCACAGCCCCGACGACCCGCTGCAGCTGTCCGATGTGGGCAAGTCGTTCATCGCCGGGATTCTGGAACACGCCTCGGAGATCAGCGCCGTGACGAACCAGTGGGTGAACTCCTACAAGCGACTGGTGCACGGGGGCGAGGCGCCCACCGCGGCGTCGTGGGGCGCGGCCAACCGGTCCGCACTGGTGCGGGTGCCGATGTACACCCCGCACAAGACGTCGTCGCGCCGCGTCGAGGTGCGCAGTCCCGACTCGGCCTGCAACCCCTACCTGACCTTCGCCGTGCTGCTGGCGGCCGGCCTGCGCGGGGTGGAGAAGGGCTACGTGCTGGGCCCGCAGGCCGAGGACAACGTGTGGGACCTGACACCCGAGGAGCGGATCGCGATGGGCTACCGCGAGCTGCCCACCAGCCTCGACAGCGCCCTGAAAGCCATGGAGGCCTCCGAACTCGTGGCGGAAACGTTGGGGGAGCACGTCTTTGACTTCTTCCTGCGCAACAAGCGCAGGGAGTGGGCCAACTACCGCAGCCACGTCACGCCCTACGAGCTGAGTACCTACCTGTCGCTGTAACGGCGCCGGCCTCGTCGGGTCGCCCGCCTTTCACCGTTGCGGCAGGCGGGTTGCGATACCGTCGTGGTCGTGACCAAACCCGCGACGCAGCGCCCCCGGCTGCCCAGCGTGGGGCGGCTCGGCCTGGTCGATCCTCCAGCGGGCGATCGCCTGACGCAGCTGGGTTGGTATGACCACGACGACCAGGCCCACGTCGACCTGCTGTGGTCGCTGTCGCGCGCACCAGACCCCGACGCCGCATTGCGGGCCCTGATTCGGCTGGCGGAGAACCCCGAGACCGGCTGGGACGAGCTCAACGCCGCGTTGCTCACCGAGCGCCCGCTGCGCGGGCGGCTGTTCGCGGTACTCGGCTCTTCGCTAACGCTGGGCGATCACCTGGCCGTGCACCCGCAGTCGTGGAAACTGTTGCGCGGCAAGGCGAAACTGCCCTCGCACGAGGAGCTGTGTGCGTCGTTCACCGCGTGCGTCGACGAGGCGTCGGGCGACTCCGCGTCGGCAGTGCCGCGGCTGCAAACCCTGTACCGCGACCACCTGCTGCTCCTGGCCGCGCTCGATCTGGCCGCGACGGTCGAGGACGAACCGGTGCTGCCGTTCGCCGTGGTGGGCGCCCAGCTGTCGGACCTGGCGGACGCCGCCCTGGCCGCCGCGCTGCGGCTGGCCGAGGCGACGGTGTGCGGCGACCGGACGTCGCCACGGCTGGCGGTCATCGCGATGGGCAAATGCGGTGCTCGCGAACTGAACTACGTCAGCGACGTCGACGTCATCTTCGTCGGCGAGCGCGCCGACGCGGTGACCACCCGGCTGGCCAGCGAGATGATGCGGGTGGCCTCGCCGGCCTTCTTCCAGGTGGACGCCGGGCTCCGGCCCGAGGGCCGCAGCGGGGAGCTGGTCCGCACGGTCGAATCGCACATCGCCTACTACCAGCGCTGGGCGAAGACCTGGGAGTTCCAGGCGTTGCTGAAAGCCCGCGCGGCCGTGGGTGATCGGGAGCTCGCCGAGCGTTACCTGAGCGCGCTGATGCCGATGGTGTGGGTGGCCTGCGAGCGTGAGGATTTCGTGGTCGAGGTGCAGGCGATGCGCCGCCGGGTCGAGCAGCTGGTGCCCGCCGACGTGCGCGGCCGCGAGATCAAACTGGGCAGCGGCGGCCTGCGCGACGTGGAGTTCGCGGTGCAGCTGCTGCAGCTGGTGCACGGCCGCAGTGACGAGTCGCTGCACGTGGCGTCCACCGTGGACGCGCTGGCCGCGCTGGGCCAGGGCGGCTACGTCGGGCGCGAGGACGCGGCGAACCTGACCGCTTCCTACGAGTTCCTGCGGCTCCTCGAGCACCGGCTGCAGCTGCAGCGGCTCAAGCGCACCCACCTGCTGCCCGATGCCGACGACGAGGAGGCGGTGCGCTGGCTGGCGCGGGCCGCGCACATCCGGCCCGACGGCCGGCACGACGCGGCGGGCGTGCTGCGCGAGGAGCTGCGCCACCAGAACCTGCGCGTGTCGCAGCTGCACGCCAAGCTCTTCTACCAGCCGCTGCTGGAATCGATCGGCCCGGCCGGGCTGGAGATCGGTCACGGCATGACCTCGGAGGCCGCCGAACGGCAGCTCGCCGCGCTCGGCTACGAGGGCCCGCAGACCGCGCTGAAACACATGTCGGCGCTGGTCAATCAGAGCGGCCGGCGGGGCCGGGTGCAGTCGGTGCTGTTGCCCAGGCTGCTGAACTGGATGTCGTACGCCCCCGACCCCGATGGCGGGCTGTTGGCCTACCGGCGCCTGTCCGAGGCGCTGGCCGCGGAGACCTGGTACCTGTCCACGCTGCGCGACAAGCCCGCGGTGGCCAAGCGGCTCATGCACGTGCTGGGCACGTCCGCCTACGTGCCGGACCTATTGATGCGCGCGCCCAGGGTGATTCAGGATTACAGCGACGGACCGGCCGGGCCCAAACTGCTCGAGACGGACCCCGCCGTGGTGGCCCGGGCGCTGATCGCCTCGGCCGGCCGGCACCCCGACGCGGTGCGCGCGATCGCCGCCGCCCGCACGCTGCGCCGGCGCGAACTGGCCCGCATCGGGTCGGCCGACCTGCTCGGTTTCCTCGAGGTCACCGAGGTGTGCCGAGGGGTCACCTCGGTGTGGGTCGCCGTGCTGCAGGCCGCGTTGGACGCCATCATTCGTGCCAACCTTCCCAAGGACGGCTCCGAAAAAGGAAGGGCGCCGGCGGCGATAGCGGTGATCGGCATGGGCCGGCTGGGCGGCGCCGAGCTGGGCTACGGGTCCGACGCCGACGTGATGTTCGTGTGCGAGGCGGCGGCCGGTGTCGAGGACTCGGTGGCGATCCGGTGGTCGACGACGGTCGCCGAGCAGGTGCGCACGTTGCTGGGCACGCCCAGCGTCGACCCGCCGCTCGAGGTGGACGCCAACCTGCGGCCCGAGGGCCGCCAGGGTCCGCTGGTGCGCACGCTGGGTTCCTATGCCGCCTACTACGCGCAGTGGGCGCAGCCGTGGGAAATCCAGGCCCTGCTGCGGGCGCACGCGGTCGCCGGCGACGCGGACCTGGGCCAGCGGTTCTTGTTGATCGCCGACAAGACGCGTTACCCGGCCGACGGGGTGTCCGCCGAGGCGGTGCGGGAGATCCGCCGCATCAAGGCCCGGGTGGACGCCGAGCGGTTGCCGCGCGGCGCGGACCCGAACACGCACACCAAGCTGGGCCGCGGCGGACTGGCCGACGTCGAATGGACCGTGCAGCTGATGCAGTTGCGGCACGCGCACGAGATTCCCGCGCTGCACAACACCTCGACGCTGCAATGCCTCGACGCGATCGCGGCGGCCGAGCTGGTGCCCGCCGAGGAGGTCGACCTGCTCCGGCAGGCGTGGCTGACGGCAACCCGGGCGCGCAACGCGCTGGTGTTGGTCCGCGGCAAGCCCACCGACCAGTTGCCGGGGCCGGGGCGCCAGCTCAATGCGGTCGCGGTGGCCGCGGGCTGGCCGACAGACGACGGCGGGGAGTTCCTGGACAACTATCTGCGGGTGACGAGGCGGGCAAAAGCCGTGGTACGGAAGGTGTTTGGGAGTTGAGTCAGGAGACCGGCGCGCTGGACGCCACATTCGAGGTACTCAGCGCGGCGGAGGCGCAACGGGTGACGGCCAGGTATGCGCCGCTGGCCGACGCGGTCCGGGAGCTCATCGACGCCACCATCCACACCGCCGCCGACGACGACGTCGTCGCCGACGCGCGCTCCACCATCGAGGCCGTCACCAAGTCGTTGCGGCAACAAACCCGGCCGACCGGGGTGAGCTACCGCGTCGACGGCAGCCGCCCGCTGACGCTGGGAAACGCCGCGATCGGCCTGGGCAATCCGATCGCCCCGCCCCTGATCATCCACCACGACGGCGGCGGCCGTTGCTGGAGCGAGTTCGTCCTCGGCGCGGCCTACGAGGGCCCGCCCAAGCTGGTGCACGGCGGCGTCAGCGCCCTGGTGCTCGACCACCTGCTCGGCGAGGCGGCCAGCGAGGGGCTGTCCAAGGCGCGTTTCACCGGCACCATCACCGTGAAGTACCTGCGCGGCACGCCGTTGGGCCCGCTTCGTTGCGACGCCTGGGTGGAAGGCAAGGAGGGCCGCAAAGTGTTTGCGCGCGGCACGATTTCGGACGCCGCCGGGGTCACCGTCGAGGCCGAGGGCGTGTTCATCGAGCCGGCGTGGGCGCGGGAAGCCGAATGAAGTTCTACATCAGCAGCGCCTTCCTGAACACCCGGGAGATCATCGAACTCGCCAAGGCCGCCGACGAACTCGGCTACGACGGGATTGGAATCCCCGACCACGTCGTCAACCTGGAGACCCTGGACACCCCGTATCCCTACACCAAGGACGGGGAGCGCCGCTGGCAGCCGTTCACCGACTGGCCGGATCCCTGGGTCCTCGTCGGCGCGCTGGCTCAGGTCACCACCCGGCTGCGCTTCGTCAACACCGTCTACATTCCCGCGATGCGCAACCCGTATTCGGCGGCCAAAGCCATTGGCACCGCGGCGGTTCTGGCGTCGGGCCGGGTGGAACTCGGTATCGGCGTCGGCTGGTGCCGCGAGGAGTTCGCGTTGATGGGCGAGCCGTTCGAGGCGCGCGGGAAGCGGACCGACGAGATCATCGAGTTGATGCGGGCGCTGTGGCAGCCCGGCTGGACCGAATTCGAGGGCGCGTTTTTTTCCGCACCGCGGCTGGAAATGGAGCCGACGCCGCCGCCGATACCGGTGTACGTCGGCGGCCTCAGTGACATCGCGCTGCGTCGCGCCGCCCGCAACGACGGCTGGATCGGCGATCTGATCAAGACCGAACGCGCCATCGAGGCGGTGGGCAAGCTGCGGGAGCTGCGGGCCGAAAAGGGTTTGTCGATGGACGATTTCACCGTCCTGACGCCGCTGACCGACGCCTTCACGACCGCCGACTACCGGCGGGCCGCCGACGCCGGCATCACCGGCATCATCACCATGCCGTGGATGTTCTACGCCGGGCCGGATGCGTCGTTGGAGGACAAGATCGACGGCATGCGGCGCTTCCGCAAGGACCTCGCGCTCGACGGCTAGTTCTCGCCTCCCGGCCTTTTCGCCTCTTCGCCACCTCTTCGCCACGACACATAACCTACGGCGAAGACACGCCGTGAACGTGCGCCATGGTTTATGTCTCGCGAGCTCGGGCGGGCGGTTTGTAATCCCTCGCCGGCCTGAAAGAATGATCCGCATGCCGACCGGCCTCGTGCGTCCGGCGTCCGCGCGGGACGCGGAGGCGTGCCTCGGCGTCTACCGGCCGTATGTCGAGGACACGGCCATCAGTTGGGAAATCGAGGTCCCCAGCGTCGGGGAGATGGCCGCCCGCATCGCCGACGCCCATGAATGGCTGGTGCTCGAGCGGGACGGTGGCGTCGTGGGTTTCGCCTACGGCCATGTGTTCTGGCGACTGCCCAGCTTCCGGTGGTCGGTCGAGACCGGAATCTACGTCGACCGCGATCGGCACCGCACGGGTGCGGGCCGCCAACTCTATGCGGAGCTACTGCGCCGGCTCGGCGAGCGGGGGTACCGGCAGGCATTTGCCGGCATCACCCAGCCGAACGAGGGCAGCAACGCATTTCACCGGTCGTTCGGGTTCCGCGACGCCGGCCTCTATCGCCGCGTCGAATGGAAACACGGCCGCTGGCACGACGTCGCGTGGATGCAACTCGACCTGGGTGGCGGCGCCGAACCCGACGAGCCCCCCGGGTCGATCGTGATCGGTTAGCGGCCCCCGCCGGCTCCGCCGCCGACGAAGCCTCCGCCGGCTCCGCCGCCCACGAAGCCCCCGCCGGCACCGCCGCCCACGAAGCCTCCGCCCGCTCCGCCACCGAAGCGGCCTCCGCCGGCTCCGCCGCCCATGCGGCTTCCGACCATTGTCTGTGCGGTGCTGATTGTCATGCGCTTGAAGCTAGCCCCCCACACGTTGCGGCCGCAAGGCTTTAAATCTGAACTTTCGGCTTCGACGAGCACGGTTTGCGGCCTCAGCCGCTTCCGTTGCGGCGGCTGGCTTTTGGTGTCGGGCGGCCCACCCCGGCCCCGGGCCGGGTCCGAGCGCCGGTCCGGGTCCCAGCCTGGGGCCCGGCTCAGGGCGATTCGGACCCGGCGCCGGTGACGGTCCGGGCGCCGGCGATGGACCGGGGCGCCGCGGCGGCCGCTAACCCGGGAGCCGCACAACCGAAACCACCCGCGCGGCGGTCGCCGACGCGGGTGGTTTCGGTTGCGGATTAAACGTCGTAGTAGAGCGCGAACTCGTAGGGGTGCGGGCGGATCTGCACCGGCAGGATCTCGTTCTCGCGCTTGAAGCTGATCCACGTCTCGATCAGGTCGGGCGTGAAAACGCCGCCCTCGGTGAGGTATTCGTGGTCCTCTTCCAGACGGTCGATCACCGCGGACAGCTGGGTGGGCGCCTGCGGGATGTTGGCGGCCTCTTCCGGCGGAAGCTCGTAGAGGTCCTTGTCCACCGGGGCCTGCGGCTCGATCTTGTTCTTGATGCCGTCCAGCCCGGCCATCAGCATCGCCGAGAACGCCAGGTACGGGTTGCCCGACGAGTCGGGGCAACGGAACTCGAGGCGCTTGGCCTTCGGGTTGCTGCCGGTGATCGGGATACGCACGCACGCCGAGCGGTTGCGCTGGCTGTAGACCAGGTTGATCGGCGCCTCATAACCCGGGACCAGTCGCTTGTAGGAGTTGACGGTCGGGTTGGTGAAGGCCAGCAGTGACGGGGCGTGGTGCAGCAGACCGCCGATGTAGTGCCGCGCGGTGTCCGACAGGCCGGCGTAACCGGTCTCGTCGTACATCAGCGGGCTGCCGTCCTTCCACAGCGACTGGTGCGTGTGCATGCCGGAGCCGTTGTCACCGAACAGCGGCTTGGGCATGAAGGTGACGGTCTTGCCGTTCTGCCAGGCGGTGTTCTTGACGATGTACTTGTACAGCTGCATGTCGTCGGCGGCGTGCAGCAAAGTGTTGAACTTGTAGTTGATCTCGGCCTGCCCGCCGCTGCCCACCTCGTGGTGGCCCTTCTCCAGGCTGAAGCCGGCCTTGATCAGGTTCGACAGCATCTGGGCGCGCAGGTCGACGTAGTGGTCGACGGGGGCGACCGGGAAGTACCCACCCTTGGGGCGGACCTTGTAGCCGCGGTTGGGGGTGCCGTCGTTCTCGGTGGGCTCGCCGGTGTTCCACCAGCCCGAGATCGCGTCGACCTCGTAGAAGGAGCCGTTGGTGCGTGAGTCGAAGCTGACCGAGTCGAAGATGTAGAACTCTGCCTCGGCGCCGAAGTAGGCGGTGTCCGCGACGCCGGTGCTGATCAGGTAGTTCTCGGCCTTGCGCGCGATGTTGCGCGGGTCACGCGAGTAGGGCTCGAGCGTGAACGGGTCGTGCACGAAGAAGTTCAGGTTCAGCGTCTTGTGTTCGGTGAACAGGTCGATCTGCGCCGTCGCGGGGTCGGGCAGGAGCAGCATGTCGGATTCGTGGATGGACTGGAATCCGCGAATCGAGGAGCCGTCGAAGGCCAGGCCGTCCTCGAAGACGCTCTCGTCGAAGAACGAAACCGGAATCGTGAAGTGCTGCATGATGCCTGGCAAGTCACAGAACCGAACGTCGACAAACTCGACGTCCTCGTCCTTTACGAGTTTGAAAACGTCGTCGGGCGTCGTTTCCGTCACAGAAATGCTCCTTTACTTGGTGAGATCCGCGGCCTGACGCTATGGAGCAGATGTTGCCCGCCAGTCAACCCCGTGTTGCGCGCACGTTACGCGACCCATGTTGTTCACAAAAGAGGCGCCGTCACCGGCGGGTTCTATTGTGGGGCCATGGACCGCTGGATCGTAACTCTTCCGGTGCCCCGGCGCAGCGTTCGGTCGGGGTCGCGGGACGCGCTCGTCGCCGAGTCGAAGCCCGGCTCCAGACGATGACGCCGGACTCGCCGTCCACCTATCCCGGCGAGCGGCTGGGCCTGCCGCAGACCGGACCCGGTTCGCTGGCCCCGATGGGCCGCCGGCTGGGCGCGCTGATGATCGACTGGCTGATCTCGTACGGCCTGGCCGCGCTGGCCATGCGCTTCGGCTTGTTCTCCGAACACATGCTGTCGACGGCGGTGCTGGGCATCTGGTTCGTGCTCGGCGTGGTTTCGGTGCGGCTGTTCGGCTTCACGCCCGGTCAGTTGGTGCTGGGTCTACGGGTGGTGACGGTCGACGGGCGCGGGGCGGTCGGCGTCGTCCGGGCGGTGGTGCGGGGCGGGCTCGTCGGGATGGTCGTCCCGGCGTTGTTCACCGATTGGGACGGCCGCGGTATGCAGGACCGGCTGACCGCGACGGCGGTCGTCCGGCGCTGATTGGCTCCGATCTGGCTACTTACGCCGCACGGTGCGCTGCACACCACGCATCTTGCCGGCGTTCGGGAGCGGGCCCTTCGGCAGGACGGCGGCGCCGGCCCGCGTGCCCAGGGCGGCCAACCGGGACTCCAGCGTGTCCATCTGTTTGGCGGTGATGTTGGCCGGCAGGCGGTTGAGGTGGCGCTCCAATTTGGCCAGCGGAACCTCGTCTTCGCCGTTGCCGACGACCAGGTCGTAGATCGGCACATCGCCGATCAGGCGCGCGGTGCGTTTCTTCTCCTGGGCCAGCAGCGGGCGGACCCGGGCCGAGGATCCCTCGCCGACCAGGATGACGCCGGGACGGCCGATCACCCGGTGCACCGCGTCGAGGTGACCGGTCGCGGCCACCCCGGCCGTCACCCGCCACTTGCCGCGCAGGTTGTCCAAAGCCCATGCGGCCGCGCCGGTTTGGCCCTCGGCCTTGCTGTAGACGCTCTTCTGCGCGCGACGGCCGAAGACGATGAACGCGGCCAGCGCGCCCAGCACCACGCCGAGTGGGATCAGGGTGATCATCGTCAACCCGCCGGCCCACACACCGACCGCCACCGAGATGCCCACGATGACGACGAAGGCGCCGATCATGTACGGCAGCAGTCGCTTGTCCTCGCGGCGCTGCAGGTTGAACGCCTGCCACAGCTGGGCGCGGCGCTCCTTCGCGGCGGCCTTGCGCGCGGCCTGCGCCTGTGCCCGGGCGGCCTTGTTCTCAGCGGCGGTGCGGGGTTTAGCCATAGTCAAAGGATACGTATCGGCGCGGGCCGCCACGGCGGCGCGGCAGGTTCAGGCGCGGGTGCGCGCCGCTTGCTCGTAGAGCCGGCCCGCCCGGTAGGACGATCGCACCAGCGGCCCGGCCAGCACCCCGGAGAAGCCCAGCCCTTCGGCGTCGCGGGCGAACTCGACGAATTCCTCGGGCCGCACCCAGCGCTCGACCGGGTGGTGCCGGGTGGACGGACGCAGGTACTGGGTGATGGTGACGATGTCGCAGCCGGCGCCCCGCAGGTCGGCCAGGGCGGTGCGCACCTCGTCGGCGGTCTCGCCCAGCCCGAGGATGAGGTTGCTCTTGGTGACCAACCCGAACTCGCGTGCCGCGGCGATGACGTCCAGGCTGCGCCGGTAGCTGAACGCGGGCCGGATCCGCTTGAAGATCCGCGGCACGGTTTCGACGTTGTGCGCCAACACTTCCGGGCGTGATTCGAACACCTCGGCTAGCCGCGTGGGCTCACCGTTGAAGTCGGGGATCAACAGCTCCACCCCGGTCGACGGGTTGAGCTCCTTGATCGCGCGCACGGTCTCGGCGTAGAGCCAGGCCCCGCCGTCGGGCAGGTCGTCGCGGGCCACCCCGGTGATCGTGGCGTAGCGCAATCCCATGGTCTGCACGCTCTCGGCGACGCGCCTGGGCTCGTCGCGGTCCAGGGCGGCGGGCTTGCCGGTGTCGATCTGGCAGAAGTCGCAGCGGCGGGTGCACTGGTCGCCGCCGATCAGGAACGTGGCCTCCCGGTCCTCCCAGCACTCGAAGATGTTGGGGCAGCCCGCCTCTTCGCAGACGGTGTGCAGGCCTTCGCGCTGCACCAGGCTTTTCAGCTGGGTGTATTCGGGCCCCATCCGGGCCCGCACCTTGATCCACGGCGGCTTGCGCTCGATCGGGGTTTGCGCATTGCGGACCTCCAGGCGCAAGAGCTTGCGGCCTTCGGGTGCGACAGTCACATCGCTGATGCTACGCGCGTGCCGGGGTGTTCCCGGACCGGCAGGACCCCGTCGAGGGCGTCGCAGACGGCGTTTGCGACGGCCGCGCGGACGTCGCCGACAGCCACCGGGCGCCGCAACTCGGCCGACAGCGAGGTCACGTCGGCGTCGGTGATGCCGCACGGCACGATCGTGCCGAACGCGTCGAGGTCGCAGTCACAGTTGAGCGCGAAACCGTGCAGGGTGGTCGCCCGCGAGACCCGCACACCGATGGCGCCGACCTTGCGGTCGGGCCGCCCGGCACCGCCCGGCACCCACACCCCGGACCGGCCGTGCACCCGGCACGTCTCCAAGCCCAGGTCGCCGCACACCTTGATCGAGCGCAAGCCGCCGTGGATCAAGGTGCGGGCCCGGATGGGGCCCGAATACACCCAGCTGAAAAGCCTGGTGCAGCGC
>NZ_LZJJ01000193.1:0-24759 GCF_001667625.1 Mycobacterium sp. E1715 | reverse complement strand
GCATGCGGTTGCAGCAACTCGCCGACCAATTCTTCTCCGGCGGAGACCATCTCGACGACCCCGTGCTCGCCGCGGTCACCCACACCGCCCGCCGCTACCGCATCGGCACCGAGCTGTTCGACGACTTCCTGGCGTCAATGCGGATGGACCTGACGGTCACCGATTATCCCGACCGCGGCGAGCACGGGGTCGTCGAGATGGTCTCCGCCGGAGAAGAATTGGTCGGCGAGTTGCTGCAACCGCATGCCGCGGACGTCGGCGCTCAGCCCGGGGTCGAGGTCGTCGAGGATGTCGTCGGCATAGCGCGCGAAACCGTAGAGGGCGTGCACGGCCGGACGTTGGTCGGGCGCCAGCAGGCGGGTGGCCAAGAAGAAGGTGCGGCCGTGCGCGGCGTTGAGTTCGCGGCAGCGCCGATAACCCTCGCGCAGGCGCGGATCGTCGATCCCGGCCGCGTCCAATTCGCTGCGAATCATGTCAGCCCGGCCCTCATGTCGTGGTGCGTCGTCATCCGGTTGGCTCGGCCGGCGCTGGGGCCGGTGACGCGGTCGGCGGCTAGCCGACCCGAGATCAGCGTGGTGGGGACGCCGACGCCGGGCACGGTTGACGAGCCGGCCAGCACCGCGTTTTCGACGCCGCGCACCATGTTGGCCGGCCGGAAGGGGCCCGTCTGCCCGAAGGTGTGGGCCAGCGCGAAGGGGCTGCCCGCCGCCATGCCCTGACGCGCCCAGTCCGCGGGCGTGACGGTGTCCAATACCGTTGCGTCCTCGGCCAACCCGGGCAGTAGCCGCGCCGCGACCTCGTCGATCAGGGTGTCGACGTACCGCGCCCCGACGGTGTCCCAGTCGATGGGCCCGCGATCCAGGTTCGGCGCGGGGGCGAGCACGTACAGCAGGTCGTGCCCGTCCGGGGCCAGGGCGGGGTCGCTCGCCGTCGGGCGGGTGACCAGCAGCGAGGGATCCCGCATCAGGCGGCCGTCGCGGATGATGTCGGTGAAGGTCTGATCCCAGGAATCGCCGAACAGGATCGTGTGATGGGCCGCGTCGGAGGCGACGCGGCGGGAGCCCAGGTGGGCCACGACCGCCGAAGGCGCCGGCCGCAGCCGCACGGGGCGGCGCGGTGTGCGGCCCAACAGTTCATAGGTCTGGGGCAGTTCGGTGGTCAGCACCACCGCGTCGCACGCGATGGGGTCCAGGCGATCCGTCAGCACGGCCCTGACCCGTCCGGCGGCGCGGTCGAGCCCGGTAACCGTGGCGTTGTAACGGAATTCGACCCCCGCATCGGCGGCGGCCGCGGCCAGTGCGTCGGGAAGCGCGCGAACCCCGCCGCGCGGGAAGAACACGCCCGCGACGGTGTCCATGTAGGCGATGACCGCGTACACGGCCAGGGCGTTCCGCGGCGCCACGCCCGCGTACAGGGATTGGAACGTGAAGACCCGTTGCAGCCGGGGGTCGCTGATATGCCGCTTCACCACGCGATCCCACTTGCGGAAGCCGCCGATCGCCGTCAGCCGCGCCAACTGCGGCGTGAGCAACGACAGCGGGGAGTCGAAGTTGGCGGCGATGAACCCGTCGAATTCGATCCGGTACAACCGCTGCAGCCACTCGCGCAGCCGCCGGTAGCCCGCTGCCTGCCCGGATCCGGCGAACTCTGCAATGGCGGTGGTCATCCGGTCGGGGTCGGTGTGCACGTCGAGCGCGCTGCCGTCGGCGAACACCGCCCGGTAGGCCGGGTCAAGCGGCAGCAATTCCAGCCGGCCCGACCGGCTCTGGCCTGCGGCCGCGAAAGTCTCGTCGATGATGTCCGGCATCGTGAGCACCGTCGGCCCGGTGTCGATTCGATAGCCGTCGACGTCGAGGCGGCCGGCGCGGCCCCCCGGCCAGGGGTGGCGTTCCACCACCGTGACCGCGCGTCCACGGCCGGCCAGATGCAGCGCGGCGGACAGACCGGCCAGGCCGGCCCCGATCACCACGACGCGCTCGCTGCGTCCTTCGATGGTCCGCATGTCAGCATGCTCCCAAACTTGCGTCGTTCATTCGGCGCGATCCGTGCAGGCGGTCGCCATTTCCTCCAGCGCGGTGCGAACGGGTCCGTCGATCGAGGCGTCGTCGAGGTGTTCGCGCGCGGCCGCGACCCGGTCGCTGATCATCTGCTCGATCAGCTGGACCGCCCCCGTCCCCACGATCAGCGTTTTGCATCGATCGAGCGCTTCACCGTCGAGGGCGTGGCCGTTCATCAGTTCGGTCAGTTCGGCCCGGGTGGACGCATCGGCGAGCTGGTGAGCGGTCACCACGAGGCTGGTTGCCTTGCGCTCCAACAGGTCTCCGGCGGCCGGCTTCCCGGTGATCGCCGGCGAGCCGAAGACGCCGAGCACGTCGTCGCGAAGCTGAAAGGCTTCCCCGATGGCGGCGCCGTACCGGCCGAGTCGGCTCAGCGTCCGATCGTCGCAATCGGACATCGCCGCGCCGATCTCCAACGGCCGCCGCACGGTGTAGTTGCCCGACTTGCGGCGGGCCACGTCCAGCACGGCATCCAGGGTAGGCATGCGCCGGACATCGCTCACCAGGTCGGCGAACTGGCCCACCGCAAGCTCGGTGCGCATCGTGTCGTAGCGCGGCCAGGCGCGCTGCAACCGACGGGCATCGACACCGCTCTCGCGCAGCATCTGCTCCGACCAGATCAGGCAGAGGTCACCCAGCAGGATGGCGGCCGATTCGCCGAACCGCGCCGACGAGCCGGACAGCCCGCGCGCGCGGTGCCATTGGGAAAATTGCAGGTGTGCCGACGGGCGCCCCCGCCGTTCGGCCGAACCGTCCATGACGTCGTCCTGCAGCAGCGCGAATACGTGCAGCAGCTCGAAACTGGCCGCCGCCCGCAGCGCCGCCCGGTCGGGCGCGGCACCGCAGAGCCACCCCAAGTACATGAAGGTCGACCGCAGACACTTGCCGCCAGACGCGAACGCCATCAGGATGTCGCCGGCGGCGTCGACGCGGGTGTCGTCCAACTGGGAGCGCCGGGGTTCGACGAAGTCGCAGAGGAGGGCGAGCACGCCGTTCCGCACGCTCGAGCGCCACTCGTCGAAGGGGGCGGTGCCCGGCCAGTCCGCCGCAGCTGCCGGCGACTCGGTGGCGGGTGTCAACGACAAAGCACCCATCTTGGCCACGCGCTCCCTCCTGGACGGCTTGGCATTCCCAGGTCGGGACGGCTCAAACACGCGCCGCCATCTCCGCTGTTCGGAGGCGAAGAACCGGCCCATGCCGTCGCCGCGATCCCGCTCCGATCAGCCCTTCCCAACCTCGGACGACTTACCCATCACCTTCAATAACTTAAACATTAACTTACTGAAATTGTCCTCGGTTCGCCAGTCGTGGTCACGTCTCGTCCCCTGTGCCATCGTCGCCGGAGGTCCATTTCAATCAATTAACCATTAACGAACTGAACTGTGTGCCGGTTCAGGGATATGCTCACTTTGTTATGGAAGCTGAAGAGCAGCGCCTGCGCCGCGATGTGCTGGAGTCGCTGATCTCGGCCGATCTGCGGGAGATATCGACCGAATCCGACCAGATCGGTCGGCAATTCGCGATGTTACATCGTCTGCGGCCCAATGACTTCCGTGCATTGATGTACATCATGGTGGCAGAAGCCGCGGGGAGGCCGATGACCTCGGGCGACCTCAGTCATCGGATGGGGCTGTCCGGTTCGGCGATCACCTACCTGGTGGATCGGTTGATCGACTCGGGCCACATCCGGCGCGATTCCCACCCCGATGACCGCCGCAAGGTCATCCTGCGCCACGGGGAATCCGGCCTGGCCACCGCCCGGTCGTTCTTCAGTCCGCTCGATGCCCACAGCCGGGTCGCCCTCGAAGAGTTACCCGACGCCGACCTGATGGCAGCGCATCGTGTGCTCGGTGCGGTCATCGACGCCATGCAACGATTCCAGGGCGAACTCGCAGTGCCCCAGGAGTGATCGGCGACTTCGCCGCGTCCGCCCGGGCGCTTGGGGCCGTTTGGCGCCGTTGCCCGCGGGTATACGCGACTCAACTCAAGTGTCCGACAAAAATCCCTCGGACGGACATGAGGGGTGGTGGGGCCCAATGGAAATGGCCAGCGGGCGAAACACTCGCGTGGCGATCGCCTTCGCCTTCACGATTGCGATAACGGTGGTCGGCTACCCGGCCCCCGCGACGGCCACCCCGGCCGTCACGGCCTTTCCCGGTATGGAGATCCGCCAAGGCGGGGCCGTGTGCATGGTGGGGTTGGTCGAGCCCCGGCTGCGGGTCGCGGTGACCAGCGGTCAATGCGGTAACGGGGAGTCGGACGTCACCGACCACGACGGAAACCCGGTGGGCAAGGTCGTGCTCGCCCGTCGCCAGGCCGCCGACGACGTGGCGGCGAGTCGCGCGATGTCGCCCGTCGAGTACGAAGTCATCGCGCTCGGCCCCGACGTGACCGCCTCGGACCAGTTGCCGACCGGCCGGCAACTGAAGTCTTCCCCGGGCCTGCGTGCGCAGCCGGGGCTGCCGGTGTGCCAGTTTCGTCGATCGGTCGGCCAGCGGTGCGGATCGATCACCTCCGTCAGCGAAGGGCGGTTCATCATCGCCGACGTGGCCGTCGACAGTCGTAACTTCGGTGGACCGGTCTATGCCCTGACCGACGACAACGCGGCCGTGATCGTCGGGCTTTTCGAAGGGATGTGGGGATCGGTGCCCGAGATGGAGTCGTGGCAGGCGGTCATGCAGCAGGTCTACATCGACGGCCGGGCGCAAAACCAGCAGCCGCAACCACCCGGGGAACCGCACATGGTCGGCCTGCGGGTGCCCGCGTAAACCGGTCCGGCATCTGCCGACGCGCCGCTGAAACCCAAACACCCGGGCGGAGCCCTGGGGAATCGACGTCGCACCGGCGCGTTTCCGACGCGGGGAAAGGGGAACCCGCCGCCGGTGAGCGTTTCCGATCTTGTCGCACTGCCCTTCCAGTGGGGCTCCGCCATCCGGGGCAAACGGTTGTTTCATCCGATCGGGGTTCTGGCGGAGGGCTTCATCGAACGGGTCGCCCCGGCCGGCCAGGGGCTGCCCATTTCGTCGTCCGAGGTTGTCGCCCGGGTGTCGAAGGCCAGTGGCACGCCCGGGGCCTTGCCTGACTTCATCGGCCTGGCTTTCCGGGTCACACCGCCGCAGGGGACCGGGCCGTGGGACATCCTGGTCGTCTCCTCGGGCTCGGGGCTGCTGTCCCGGGCACTCGCGCTGCGCCCTGCCATCTCGTGGAGCGATCAGACGCTGACCACCCTGATGCCGCTGCACTACCGGGGAGCCAATTGGTGGCTCAGGGCCCGGATCGTCAGCAAGATCGACGGTCCCGGCCTGTCGCTGGACGGCGTGCGCGACCGCCTCGAGCACGACAGCATCGAGGTCTCGCTCGACCAAGCCTGTGGCAGTGGGGATTTCACGCCGCTGGGCCGGCTCACGCTGACCGGGGCCGTCGATCCCGAACCGGCGGCCGACGTGTCATTCGATCCCGTGATCAACACGCCACCCGGCGTGAGCCTGCGCCCGCGCTGGCTCGCCGATCTGCGCGCCCGCGCCTACCGGCGAAGCCGGCATGGCAGGGACGCGGAATAGGAGACCGGGCAGTGGATTCACGGTCGTTCGTCGAGGTGGTCACCCGCGACGCGTCGGCCGGACGGACCGCTCACCGCTCGACCGGTGCGCAGACTCGTCACGGCAGCGTGGTGATGGTCCCGGCCGTCAAGAGATCGGTGTAATAGCTTCCGCCAGGGTAGAAATCGGGTGTGGTCGTTCCCGCGATCATGTCGGCGATCCAGCCCCGGGTCAGACCCCAGACCGCGGCGACGTTGTCGGCCTTCGGGCGCCCACACACGAGGTTCTCGTAACCCGGCGACGACGGGCCGAGTGCGTCGCCGTGGGCGCCGGTCGTGATTTTCACCCCGTGAAACGTGCGGTCCGGGAAGTACCGCTCGATCGCCTTGGTCCCGCGTTGAAAGAAGTTGCACAGCAGATGCGGCGACGCCGTGGCGTAGATCGGCAGCGTCGTACCCGCGAGGCCCGCCAGCGCGTCGTCGGTATTGGAGCCGAGGAACGACTTGACGCCGTCCTCGCTGACCACGCCGCGCAGCTGGGTGAAGGCGGCCGGGTAGGAGCTGTGCAGGCGCTCGGCGACGTATTCGACGGCCTCGGAGCCCGCCGAGTGGCCGACGAACACCATGTTGTCGGGTAGCGGCGCGACGGGGCGGCCGGCCTTCTCGGCCGCCGTCGCGAACGACGTCGCCAACGCGCCCCGCGGGTCGTCTTTGTGCGCGAAGACGTCCGCGATGTTGTCCAGGAACCCTCTGTTGTCGATCAGGTGCTCCACGGTGCAGCCGAAGATGTTGAGGGTGGACAGGGTGGTGGCCACCACCAGGTAACCGCTGCCCGCGAGCTCGGGGCCGAACGCGGACCACACCTTCTTGCCTTCCACGAATCCGTGCTGCAACCAGACCAGCCCGAGCGGGGGCGTGCTGGGGAAATACCACGTCGTGGGTACCGCCTGCGTTGCGCTTGCGCAGGTGACGTCGGTCGTGCTGTCGGCCTCCGTGGCTTCGGCCCGGGCCGGGCACGGGGCGAACGCGATCGCGGCCAGCGCGACGATGCCGATCACGGTCGCGCTGGTCCGACGGGCACGCCAGGCCGGCGCACCGAACTTCATTAAGGGATTGAACCATTAAGTTAGTTAAATGGGGCCTCATCGGCCCCCAATCCCGCTATGTGCGATTCAGCGGGCGTGCCCGAGCAGGTGGCGGAGCGCCTGATCGAGGTCGGGTTGGCGGAACCGGTGCCCTTGCGCGCTCAGCTTGTGCGGAAGAACCCGCTGGCTGGCGCACGCCAATTCGCGTGCGCCCTGCTCGCCGAGCAGCACCCGCGGCCCCAGCGACGGCACCGGCAACACCGCGGGCCGGTGCACGACGCGCGCCAGCGTCGTCGTGTACTCGCTGTTGCGAACCGGCTGCGGGGCAACGGCGTTCACGGCTCCCGACAGCGCCCGGTCCCATAGAGCGCGGTGGTAGATGTCGACCAGGTCGTCGATCCCGATCCACGACAACCATTGCCGGCCGTCGCCCAGTCGCCCGCCCAACCCGGCGCTGAACAACGGGCGCATCAGCTTCAGCGTGCCCCCGCGCGGGGATTGCACGATCCCGGTGCGCACCCGTACCACGCGCACCCCGGACTGCTCGGCGGGCTCGGTTGCGGCCTCCCAGTCGGCGACCACGTCGGCGAGGAAACCGCCGCCCCGGTCGCTGTCCTCGGTGAGGACCTCGTCGCCCCGGTCGGATCCGTAATATCCGATCGCCGACGCCGAGATGAGCACCGCCGGGCGGTCGTTGGCGCGGCCGAGCGCCTCGGCGAGGCGGCGGGTGGGGCCAATCCTGCTGTCGCGGATGGCATGTCGATGTTTGTCGGTGAACCGGCCGGCGATCGAGGCCCCCGCCAGATGGATGACGGCGTCCACGCGATCGAACAGTCCCGGGTCGGGGTCGTCGGGATCCCACTCGCGCTCGTCGTCTCCGCGCGCAGGGCGGCGCACCAACCGGATGACGCGATGGCCGCCCGTGCTCAGAAACGCCGTCAACGCCGAACCCACCAGCCCGGACGCACCGGTGACCGCGACGGTCAGCGGAGCCAGCCCGTTGTCGGCGGCCAGCCGGTGGGCGGCCAGATCGTCGGCGAGCTGACGGTGCCGGTAGGTGAACATGGGCCGCAGCAGCGACCCGGGCACCGGTGTGTCCACCCGGTCGATGACCCGGGTGCGGCCGTCGCCGACGGCCTCGAAGTCATGGGTGTGCCGCCAGCGCACGGCGACTCGGGTGGGCAGCGTGGCCAGGCCGTCGCCGCCGATGGCGTCCACGAAGCGCCGCGGCGGGTCGTAGTCTGCCGCCTGGTGGACGGCGACCCAGCGCAGGCCGCCCGGTAGCGCAAGCGTCGCCCGCCCGTCCTTGAGTGAGGCGGCCTCGGAGACCAGGCGCATGGGTTGCCACGGCGGTGAGAGCCGGGCGAACGCGCCCGGCCTGGCGTGCCAGGCGAACACGTCGCCGATCGGCGCGTCGACCACGCTCGAAAATTCCAGCCCCATCGCTGCAGGCTAGCGGTTGGGCAGCGCGTGCTCCACGATGGGCATGCGCGGCTGGGGCTGCCGCTCGCCGCGCTTGGCGGCGAGATATACCTGCGCGGTCTCCCGGGCCACGGTCTTCCAGTCGAAGGCCGAGGTGAGCCGTTCGCGGGCGGCGCGGGCGCGCTGCTGCGCGGCGAATGGATCATCGAGCACGACCCGCACGGCCGAGGCGAGCCGGGCGACGTCGCGGGGTGGGCAGGAGACCCCGGTCCGGCCGTTGATCACCGCCTCGCCCAGGCCCCCGATGTTCGACGTGACGAGCGGCGTCCCCGCCGCGGCGGCTTCCAGCGCGACGATCCCGAACGGCTCGTAGTGGCTGGGCAGCACCGCGGCGTCGGCCCGGTGCAGCACCGCGAGCAGCTCGGCATGGCCGAGGTGGCCGACGAACCGAGTTGCCTTGAGCACCCGATGTTTTCGGGCCTGCTCGACGAGCCACTCCTGCTGCGTGCCCTCCCCGGCGATGGTCAGGGTGGTCCCGGGGTGGGCGCGCCGGATGCGGGGCAGGGCGGCGATGACGTCATGCACACCCTTTTCGTATTCCAGCCGCCCGAGGAAGAGCAGTTCGGCGGGACCGGTGCGCGGCCGGCGCTCGGCGAACGGCCAGCGCGCGGCGTCGATTCCGTTGCGGATGACCGTGATTGCGGCCAGGCCGGGCCCGAACAGTTCGGTGATCTCGTCGGACATCGACGCCGAACAGGTGATCAGCGAATCGGATTCGCGCACCAACCACGACTCCACGGCGTGCACCTGACGACTGATCGCGCCGGACACCCAGCCGGAGTGCCGTCCGGCCTCGGTGGCGTGGATGGTGGAAACCATTGGCACGTCGTAGAACTGCGCGAGCGTGATCGCCGGATGGGCCACCAGCCAGTCGTGCGCGTGCACGACGTCGGGACGCCACGGCCGGTTCGTGCCCCGCTTCTTCAACGACAGGCCCTCGCGCGTCATGGAATGGCCCATGGCCAGCGTCCACGCCATCATGTCGGTGCCGAACGAGAACTCGTGCGGGTCTTGGGCGGCGGCGATCACCCGGACTCCGTCGACCACCTCGTCGGACGACGGGTGCGTGCTGGGGTCGGTGCCCGTGGGGCGGCGGGACAGCACGACGACCTCGTGCCCGGCCGCGGCCAGCGCCGTCGACAGGTGATGCACGTGCCGGCCGAGCCCGCCGATCACCACCGGCGGGTACTCCCACGAGACCATCAGGATCTTCACGCGGCCGCCAAGCTCATCGGGGCAGCCTGCGCGCGTCCAGGGCGCCGAACAGTCCGTCGGCGCGGTTCCAGCCTTCGGCCAGGCGCCCAGCGGCGTCCCGGCGCCCGGACGCGAGCGCCCCGGCGATCTCGCGGGTCGCGTGGGCGTGCAGGTGGGCGCGGTAGCGCGCGTAGTCGGCGGCCGAGTCCTTGCTCACCATGAACGGCCAGTCGCTGGACACGGTGAGCAGGGTCTCGCGCAGGATCTGGTCGGCGACGTGGTCGCGGGGCAGCGGCCCATCCAGCGAGGCCCGTTGCGCGAGCGCCTTATCCACTGTGCTCAGCGCCGTGTCGACCACTTCGTTGTTGAGCTGGACCAGGTCGGCCACCTTCTCGCCCGCCCAGACCTGCCAGTCCTTGCCCGAACCCCACGAACTGGGCGGCAACGCGACCGGGCGCCCGACGAATCCGCCGTCGATGGCGTCGTTCAGCGTCCCCACCCGCACTCCGGCGGCGGGCAGGGCGCGCAGCAGCCGCTGCAGCCACGTCGGCCCCTCGTACCACCAGTGGCCGAAAAGTTCGGTGTCGAAGGCGGCGACCACGTGCGCGGGGCGCCCGATGCGGTCGGATTCGCTGGTCAGCCGGTTGCGGACCACCTCGACGAAGTCGGCGACGTGGACGTCGACGGCGTGGTCGGCGCGCTCGGGGTCATAGGGGGCCTTGGCCTCCGACGCCACGTTGCGGCCGGTCACCCGTGCCGGCTTCAGCCCGGTGAGGTGGTCGTAGGTGTGGAAGTCGCGGTAGGCGGCGTGCCCGGGGTAGCCGGACTTGGGTGACCACACCCGGTAGCTGACCTGCAGGTCGCGTCCGAACGCGACGACGTCGGTGTCGCCGACGGGCCGGCCCAGCGCGGTGTCGCCGTGCAGCGACGGGCCGTCGACCATGAAGTGGGTGACACCGGCGGCGGCGTAGTCGTGCTCCATGCCCGGGGCATAGGCACATTCGGGCGCCCAGATCCCGCTGGGGCCCTGCCCTTTTCGCGTCCCCAGCCGCGACTGCGCGTCGGCCAGCCCCTCGCGCAGGGCGAACTCGCGCAGCCGCGGCGCGAGCAGCGGCTGGAAGGGGTGGGCCAGCGGGCCGCCGAGCAACTCCACGGTGCCGGCGTCGAGCAGGCCGCGCAGCAGCGGGCTGGCGCCGTGCCGCCATCGGGTGGCGAAATCTTCCAGCGCCCCGTCCGCCTCGGCGCATTCCCGAATCCCCAAGGCGCGCAACGCTTCCGGCGTGCAAGATTGGTATTCGGCCGACTTCGAGCGCGCGGCGGACCGGACGCTGGCCGCCTCGGCGGCCCGCAGCCGCCAGTTGGCGAGCCAATGGTGCATGCCGTCCAGGCAGTACGGGTCGTCGAGCTGCGCGTTCACCACCGGGGTGACGCCGAGCGTGATCAATCCGCGTCGGTCCTCGTCGGCCAGCGTGGTCAGCACCCGCATCAGCGGCAGATAGGCCGCCGCCCAAGACTGGTAGAGCCACTCCTCGCCGACCGGCCACCGGCCATGATGGGCCAGCCACGGCAGGTGGGTGTGCAGGACCAGGGTGAACATGCCGGGCACCCGGTCGTGCGAATTGCTCACGGCGCTACCGCGATCGCGATCAGGTCCAGGCTGTCGTCGATGTCACGGGGGCCGTTTTCGATGTCGAAGTCGTCGCACGTCACCGCGGCCACGTCGGCGACCAGCTCCGGCGGCCACGGCGCCCCCGGGTCAGCGGCCATTGCCCGCTCGATCTGCGCGTCGATGATGGAGCCGCCGTGGCGGGCGTCCATCTCGCGCAGCCGGGGGCCGTGGAACAGCCCGCTGATCGACACGTCGCGAAAGCCCGCGTCGACCAGCAACTCGCTCAGCTCGGCGGCGTTGAGTTCGCGGGTGTGGAACGGGTTGATCGGGGTGTCGCGGCCGGGCGAGAAGGTGATCCGGTTCGGTGTCGACACCATCAGCAACCCGCCGCGGCGCAGCACCCGCGCGCATTCGGCGACGAATTGTGCCTGATCCCACAGGTGCTCGATCACTTGGAAGTTGACCACAATATCCACCGACGCGTCGGGCAGCGGCAGCGCCGCCAGGTTGGCCTGCATCACTTCCACGCGCGGGTAGCGGTGGCGCACGTGGGCCACGGCGGCCTCGTCGTAATCCACGGCCACGACCCGGCGGGCGACGGCGGCGATCAGGTCCGCGCCGTACCCCTCGCCGCAGCCGGCCTCGAGCACCTCGCGGCCCGCACAGCGTCCGGCCAGCCGCTGGTAGACGACCTCGTGGCGGCGAAACCAGTAGTTCTCGACGTCCAGGCCCGGGATGGTGCGCTCGCCCGTCAACGTCAGCACGGGATCGGCCCCGGGCGAGGGATCGCCGGGGCGGTGCCAGGGGACGTCGGGGACGGTTGCGCTCATCGCATAGGCAGGCTAACGCGAAGTGTCGGATTCGCGAACCGGGAGCGGGGCGCCCGCGGTTGGCGAGGGTGGACACGCCGGAAGAACCCGCAGTACCACCCGCTATGGTGTGAAGGCAGGCTGCACAAAGTTACCGAGTAGTAACACGACCGTGCGCTGCGAAACGCGTACTGAAAGTCTCGTGGTCGACTGCTGCGAGACTCCTTCGAGGAGGACGAACCACACTCATGACGAACATCGTGGTCCTGATCAAGCAGGTCCCAGACACCTGGTCCGAGCGCAAGCTGAACGACGGCGACTACACGCTCGACCGCGAGGCCGCCGATGCAGTGCTGGACGAGATCAACGAGCGCGCCGTCGAAGAGGCACTGCAGATCCGCGAGCGGGAGGGCGGCGAGGGATCGGTCACGGTGCTGACCGCCGGCCCCGAACGTGCCACCGAGGCGATCCGCAAGGCGCTGTCGATGGGAGCCGACAAGGCCGTCCACCTCAAGGACGACGGCATGCACGGCTCGTGCGTGGTGCAAACCGCGTGGGCGCTGGCGCGCGCGCTGGGCACCATCGAGGGCACGGAGCTGGTCATCGCCGGGAACGAGTCCACCGACGGCTCCGGCGGCGCGGTGCCGGCCATCATCGCCGAGTACCTGGGCCTGCCGCAGCTGACCCACCTGCGCAAGCTGTCGATCGAGGGCGGCAAGGTCACGGGCGAGCGCGAGACCGACGACGGTGTGTTCACGCTCGAGGCGTCGCTGCCCGCCGTGGTGAGTGTGACCGAGAAGATCAACGAGCCGCGCTTCCCGTCCTTCAAGGGCATCATGGCCGCCAAGAAGAAAGAGGTCACGGTGCTGACCCTCGCCGAGATCGGGGTCGAAAGCGACGAGGTCGGGTTGGAGAACGCCGGGTCGAAGGTGCTGTCGTCGACGCCGAAGCCGCCGAAGACCGCGGGTGAGAAGGTCACCGACGAGGGCGAGGGCGGGAACCAGATCTCCCAGTACCTCGTGGCCCAGAAGATCATCTAGCCGAGCACCCATCCCAGAGACGAGAAGAGCGAAGAAACCATGGCAGAAGTTTTGGTGCTCGTTGAGCACGCCGAAGGCGCACTGAAGAAGGTCACCTCCGAACTGATCACCGCCGCCCGCGCACTGGGCGAGCCGGCCGCGGTCGTGGTCGGCAAGCCCGGAACGGCCGCGCCGCTGGTCGACGGCCTCAAGGAGGCCGGCGCCGAAAAGATCTACGTCGCCGAGTCCGACGACGCCGAGAACTACCTGATCACGCCGGTGGTCGACGTGCTGGCCTCGCTGGCCGAGTCCAACTCGCCCGCCGCGGTGTTGCTGTCCGCCAACGCCGACGGCAAAGAGGTCGCCGGCCGGCTCGCCGCCCGGATCGGCTCCGGCCTGCTGGTCGACGTGGTCGGCGTCCAGGAGGGCAAGTTCGTGCACTCGATCTTCGGTGGCGCGTTCACCGTCGAGGCGCAGGCCAACGGGGACACCCCGATCGTCACGGTCCGCGGCGGCGCCATCGACGCCGAACCGCAGGCCGGCGCCGGCGAGCAGGTCACCGTCGAGGTGCCCGCGCCCGCCGAGAACGCCACCAAGATCACCGCGCGCGAGCCGGCCGTGGCCGGCGACCGTCCGGAGCTGACGGAGGCCACCATCGTGGTGTCCGGTGGCCGCGGCGTCGGCAGCGCCGACAACTTCCACGTGGTCGAGGAGCTGGCCGACTCGCTGGGTGGCGCCGTCGGTGCGTCGCGCGCCGCGGTCGACTCCGGTTACTACCCGGGCCAGTTCCAGGTCGGTCAGACCGGCAAGACGGTGTCGCCGCAGCTCTACATCGCGCTGGGCATCTCCGGGGCGATTCAGCACCGCGCCGGCATGCAGACCTCGAAGACCATCGTCGCCGTCAACAAGGACGAAGAGGCGCCGATCTTCGAGATCGCCGACTACGGCGTGGTGGGCGACCTCTTCAAGGTCGCCCCGCAGCTGACCGACGCCATCAAGCAGCGCAAGGGCTGAGCCTTCTCGGCCCAGGAGCCCCCGACGCCGCGGCGTCGGGGGCTCTCGCGTTTCACGGCGGCTATTGCGCGGCGGTCACCATTTCGTCGATGCGCCGCAACGCGATCGCGCACACCGTGACATAGGGCGCCGCCCACCATGGCACCGCCATGCCGACCCGCGATCCGCCGTCCACCGGGTCCACCCAGTGCCGCGTCGCCGGGACGCCGGCCACCTGCCAGGCCCAGTGGCGACCCGGCTCGAAGTCGGTGACGACGAATGGCGCCGGGACCAACAGCGACGTGTTGACCACGCCGGTCGCACCCAGCGCCAGTTCGGTGTGCGGTTCGTCCAGTCGGGCGCCGCGTATCGTCGGGCCCCACTTCGGCCAAGCGTCGAGGTCGACGAGCACGTCCCACACCGCCGTGGGCGGCGCCGCGATCACCCGGTCGACGGTGAGCATGAGGCCGCCCATCACGGGGCCGACCGCCCGAGCCGGCGTTGTTGCTCGACGACCTCGTCCAGATCGGTGAGCCGGCGCAGCCCGGCGAGTGGTTGGCTCATCCGCCGGTTGCCGGCAAGCTGCCGCTTGTTGCGGTCCAGGAACCACCAATAGCCACCGGTGTACGGGCAGGCGCGCTCGCCGACCCGCTCGGTCGGTCGATATCGGCAGCGGCCGCAGTAATCGCTCATCCGGTTGATGTAGGCGCCGCCGGCGGCATACGGCTTGGTCGCCATCAGCCCGCCGTCGGCGTGCTGGGACATGCCTACGACGTTGGCCACCATCACCCAGTCGTAACCGTCGACGAAGCAGCGGTGGAACCAGTCGGTGACCTCGGCGGGATTCCACCCACGCTGCAGCGCGTAGTTGGACAGCACCATCAGCCGCGGAATGTGGTGCACCCAACCGTGATCGCGCACCTGGGCCAGGACGTCTTTGAGGCAGTGCGCATGCACGGCGTCGGCGTCCAGTCCGGTGAACCAGTCGGGCAACCCGACGTGCGCCCGGAGCGCGTTGCGGCTGCGGTAGTCCGCGCCGAAATGCCAATAGACGTGCCAGATGTAGTCGCGCCACCCGATCAGCTGGCGGATGTAACCCTCCACGCTGGCGAGCGGCGCGCGCCCCGCGCGGTATTCGTCCTCGGCGGCGTAGGCGCATTCCAACGGGTCCAGCAGGCCGAGGTTCATGGGCGCCGATAACAGGCTGTGCGCCATGAACCGATCGCCGGCGAGCATGGCATCTTCGTGGGGACCGAAGTGCGGCAAGCGATCTCGCAAAAAAACCTGGCGCGCAGCCCGTGCCTCCATTGCCGTGACCGGGAATTCGCGCGGGCCGTCGCGGCCGACGAAGGCCACGTCGCCGTCACGTTCCCACCGGTCCAGGTCGGCGCGCACCTGCTCGTCGATCTCATCCTCTTCGGGTTGCCAGGGCGCGGGCACGGGCAGGGCGCCGGCATTCTTGGGCGCAGGCTGGCGGTTGTCGGCGTCGAAGTTCCACCTGCCCCCGGCTGGTCGGTCACCCTCCATCAGCAGGTCGAACCGACGGCGCGCGTCCCGGTAGAAATTTTCCAGCAGCAGGGTTCGTTGCCGGCCGGACCAGTCCTCGAATTCGGTGCGTCCGGTGCAGAAGCCGCGCGCGGGCAGCACGTCGACATCGGGCAGCGAGCGCACGAACCGATCCGCCGCCCGCGACGTCGGCTGACACACGCTGATGCGCGCCTTGACCTGATTCAGCGCCTCGCGATACGTCCGTGTCCGCAGAAACACGGCCTGGTCGCCGAGTTCGGCGGCGCGGTGACGCAGTGCGGAGAGCACCAGGTGGGCCTTGCGGCGGTGGAACCGGCGGCGTTCGAACGCCGCCCTGGACTCGATCAGCAACACCGGCTGGCCGGGACCGTCCAGGAAGTGCGGACCCAGCTGGTCGGCGAAGCACCATCGGCGCACGTCCGGACTCATCGGGGCCGCCGCCGGGCAATCGGCGCCCGCGAGCAGGCCGCCGCCCGGGGATTTGCTCGCCACATGGTGTCCGGCATACCCGAAATGGCGCGGCCCGATCCCTTCGGCCTGCGACAACGTGCCCCCGCATCCACATTTCGTCATCTGACGTGCACGGACACGTCACAGCGACGATGCCGACTCGCTCACCGATTGCGCAACGTTGGTTGACATGAGCATTGCTTCTGTCCTGATCCCCAGCGACAAGCCCGACGGCGCGACGACGGCGTCGTCCGCCGGGCCCCGATACTCATTGTTGCTGTCGACCGATCCCAGCATGATCGAGGCGGCGCAGCGGCTCCGGTACGACGTGTTCAGCAGCACGCCCGGCTTCGCGTTGCCGACGAACGACGGCGAACGGCGGGATGTCGACAGGTTCGACGAGCACTGCGACCACCTGCTGGTCCGCGACGACGGCACCGGCGAGCTGGTGGGTTGCTACCGCATGCTCGCCCCGGCCGGCGCCATCGCGGCCGGTGGGCTTTACACCGCGACGGAGTTCGACATCCGCGGCTTCGACCCGCTCAGGCCGTCGCTGGTGGAGATGGGCCGCGCGGTGGTGCGCGAGGGGCACCGCAACGGCGGCGTCGTGCTCTTGATGTGGGCCGGCATCCTGGCCTACCTGGACCGCTACGGCTACGACTACGTGACCGGCTGCGTGTCGGTGCCCATCGGCGGAGATACCGAACCCCCCGGTAGCCAGCTTCGCGGGGTGCGCGACTTCATCCTCAGCCGTCACGCCGCCCCGCCGCAGTACCGGGTGCGTCCGCACCGGCCGGTGGTGGTCGACGGGCAGGCGCTTGACCAGATTCCGGCTCCCGCGCGTCCGTCGATCCCCGCGCTGATGCGCGGTTACCTGCGGCTGGGCGCTCAGGTGTGCGGCGAGCCCGCGCACGACCCCGACTTCGGGGTGGGCGATTTCTGCGTCCTGCTGGAAAAGCAGCGCGCCGACACCCGATACCTGAAGCGGCTGCGCTCGGTGTCGGCCGCCTCGCAACTGGCCGGCGGCGACCGATGAGCACTCCCGCCCGCACCGGACACTCTTGGCTACCGCGCGCATCGTGCGACGCCGGTTGTGTGCGCCGCGGCGACGTGGCCGCGTCGCCCGGGCTGTTGGTGGCGCTGCGGGTGACGCTTCGGGTCCTGCTGGCGCTGCTGCTGGCGCCCGGGGTGGTGTTGCTGGCGGTGCCCCTGCCCGGCCGGACCCGCGTGCAGCGCATCTACTGCCGGATGGTGTTGCGTTGCTTCGGCATTCGGATCACGGTCACGGGCAGCCCGATTCGCAACCTGCGCGGGGTCCTGGTGGTCAGCCCGCACATGTCCTGGCTGGACGTCTTCGCGATCGGGTCGGTGCTGCCCGGGTCGTTCGTCGCCCGGGCCGACATGTTCACCGGGCCCGCCACCGGGATCGTGGCCCGCATCCTGAAGATCATCCCGATCGAGCGGGCCAGTCTGCGGCGCCTGCCCGCGGTGGTGGACACCGTCGCCCGCCGGCTGGGGGCCGGCCAGACGGTGGTGTGCTTCCCGGAGGGCACCACCTGGTGCGGTGCCCCCGGCGACGTATCCGCCCGCGCGGCCGCAGCAGGTGGCGGGCAGCCGCACCGCGGCCGCGGGGCCTTCTACCCGGCGATGTTCCAGGCCGCGATCGACGCCGGCCGTCCGGTGCAGCCGCTCCGGCTGACGTATCACCACGTCGACGGCAGCGTCTCGACCGTGCCTGCCTTCGTCGGCGACGAGACGCTGGTGGGATCCATCCGCAGGCTGCTGACCGTGCGTCGCACCCTGGCCCGGGTGCATGTGGAATCCCTGCAGCTCCCGGGGACCGATCGGCGGGCCTTGGCGAGCCGCTGCCAGTCGGTGGTGGGCGTGGGCACGGCCCGGTCCGCTGGTCACGGCCCCGTGCTGGTGGCCTCGTAATCAGATAGTGGCGACCCGCGGCGCCCGGCTTCGCCGCGCTTGCGATCACCACGGAACCAGATAGTGGCGACCCGCGGCGCCCGGCTTCGCCGCGCTTGCGATCACCACGGAACCAGATAGTGGCGACCCGCGGCGCCCGGCTTCGCCGCGCTTGCGATCACCACTGGTCAAAGGCCCTCGGACCTGCCGGTATCGTGGGTCGGGTCATGGTCTACCTGGATCACGCCGCTACCACGCCGATGCACCCCGCCGCCGTCGAGGCGATGACGGCGGTGCTCGGCGCCGTCGGCAACGCCTCCTCCTTGCACACCAGCGGCCGGGCGGCGCGGCGGCGCGTCGAGGAGTCCCGGGAGCTGATCGCCGATCGGCTGGGCGCCCGCCCGTCCGAGGTCATCTTCACCGGCGGCGGGACCGAGAGCGACAACCTGGCCGTCAAGGGCATCTACTGGTCCCGCCGCGACGCGGAACCGCGCCATCGGCGCATCATCACCAGCGAGGTGGAACACCACGCCGTCCTGGATTCGGTGAACTGGCTCGCCGAGCACGAAGGCGCCGAGGTGACCTGGCTGCCCACCGCCGCCGACGGCTCCGTGTCGGCGGCCGCGCTGCGCGAGGCGCTGCGCAACCACGACGATGTCGCGCTGGTGTCGGTGATGTGGGCCAACAACGAGGTCGGCACCGTGCTGCCTGCCGCCGAGCTCGCCGGTGTCGCGGCCGAATTCGGAGTTCCGATGCACAGCGACGCCGTGCAGGCGGTGGGGCAGTTGCCGGTGGACTTCGCCGCCAGCGGGCTCTCGGCCATGAGCGTGGCCGCGCACAAGTTCGGCGGCCCGCCCGGCGTCGGCGCATTACTGGTTCGCCGCGACGTGACGTGTGTGCCCCTGGCGCACGGGGGCGGGCAGGAACGCGACATCCGCTCGGGCACCGCCGATGTCGCCGGTGCGGTCGGCATGGCGGCCGCCGCCCGGATCGCGGTGGACGGGATCGAGGCGAACAGCGCACGGCTGCGGGCTCTGCGGGATCGCCTGATCGACGGGGTGCTGGCCGGCATCGAGGACGTCAGCCTCAACGGCGCTCGCGACCCGTCCCCCGCAAGCGGGAGGTACCCCCAGCGGTTGCCGGGCAACGCGCACTTCACGTTCCGCGGCTGCGAAGGTGACGCGCTGCTGATGCTGCTGGACGCCAACGGAATCGAGTGTTCGACCGGATCGGCGTGCACCGCGGGCGTCGCGCAGCCGTCGCATGTGCTGCTCGCGATGGGCGCCGACCCGACCAGCGCCCGCGGTTCTTTGCGAATGTCCTTGGGGCACACCAGTGTCGACGCCGACGTGGACGCCGTGCTGCAGGTTCTGCCGGCGGCCGTGGACCGGGCGCGCCGGGCGGCCCTGGCCGCCGCGGGGGCTTCCTAGGTGAAGGTCCTCGCCGCGATGAGTGGCGGCGTCGACTCGTCGGTCGCCGCCGCCCGGATGGTCGACGCCGGGCACGACGTGGTGGGAGTGCACCTGGCGTTGTCGACCGCGCCCGGCACCCTGCGCACCGGCTCGCGTGGGTGCTGCTCCAAAGAAGACGCCTCTGATGCCAGCCGCGTCGCCGACGTACTCGGAATTCCCTTCTACGTCTGGGATTTCGCCGAGAGATTCCAAGCTGATGTGATCGACGACTTCGTGTCGTCGTACGCACGCGGCGAGACGCCCAACCCGTGCGTGCGGTGCAATCAGCGGATCAAGTTCTCGGCGCTGTCCGCGAAAGCACTTGCGCTGGGCTTCGACACCGTGGCCACCGGCCACTACGCCAGGCTATCCGGTGGGCGGCTGCGCCGCGCCGTCGATCCGGACAAGGACCAGTCCTACGTGCTGGCCGTGCTGAGTGCCGAGCAGCTGCGCCACGCCACGTTCCCGATCGGGGACACTCCGAAGGCGCAGATTCGCTTGGAGGCCGCGCGCCGCGGCCTCGCGGTCGCCGAAAAGCCGGACAGCCACGACATCTGCTTCATCCCGTCCGGGAACACCCGGGCATTTCTGGGCGAGCGCATCGCGGTGCGCCGCGGCACCGTGGTCGGGGCCGACGGCGCGGTCCTCGCCGAACACGATGGGGTGCACGGGTTCACCATCGGCCAGCGCAAGGGCCTGGGCATCGGCGGGCCGGGGCCCGACGGGGGCCCGCGCTACGTGACGGCCATCGACGCCGACACCGCGACCGTTCGGGTGGGGCAGGCGGCGGACCTCGATGTGCGCGAGTTGCGCGGGCGGGAGCCGGTTTTCACGGCCGGCCGGTCACCGGCGGGTCCCGTCGAGTGCGCGGTCCAGGTGCGCGCGCACGGTGAAACCGCCGATGCGGTGGCGGAGTTGGTCGGCGACGAGCTCGTCGTGCGGTTGCGCGCCCCGCTGCGCGGCGTCGCGCGCGGCCAGACGCTGGTGCTCTACCGACCCGACCCGGACGGCGACGAAGTGCTCGGCAGCGCCACCATCGCCGCCACCGCTCGCTAGGCCGGCATGTTCGCGACGATGTTCGTCATCACGATGTCGGACACCGATTGCGCGAAGCCGCAGAAGGTGACCTCGACAATCGCGACCGACCGCAGCCGATAGTCGCGGCCGCAGCCGCCCGGCCGCAGGTGCAGGGAGGCGGCGTCGGATTTCCAGTCACCGACGTATTGCTGCCCGGCCGAGCCGTTCGCGCAATCCCCGACCGTGGTCACCAACGCGCCGAAGGCACGCCGTGCGGTGTCGGCATCCCGGTAGGCGGCGGCCCCCTCGGAGATCAGCGCGCCGTCGGGCGGGTCTTGGAAGGTCGTCTTGTGGAACTCCTCGATGTCGGGCCCGAACGTCGCCGTCTCGGCGTAGATGAACCGGCATTCCCGCGGTGTGGTGTCCGCGAGCGCGTCGATGTCCACCGGGCTGGTGCCGTCCATCGAGGGAATGATCGTCAGGTGCTCGCCGGCGCCGGTGATCGCGCGCATCCGCGACTGGTCCAACAGGATCGTGTCGACGTTGACTCCCTGCACCGCCCTACGGGGAGTGCCGAACGCGGCCACTGCCGCACCGTCGACCATTCGGGTGCACGCCGCAACCAGCACCGTGGCCCCGCACAACAGCAGCGGCCGTGCCAATCCCGCCATCCGTGACACGTTTCGCACCCTTCTTGCGTCGAACCTACCCGTGGCGGAGCGCGGCAGACACCCCTGCCCACCGGCGGGTCGGGTGACGTCGAATACGGTTGGCCCGGTGAGCGTTTTCGCGAAGGCCAGCGGCGTCGGGTCGTGGCCCGGCATCAAGCCTCGCGAGGCCGCCGAAGTCGTCGTGGGGGAGTTGGCAGGAGCGCTGTCCCACATTGTCGAGCTGCCCGCCCGCGGGATCGGCGCCGACATGCTCGGTCGGGCCGGTGCGCTGCTGATCGATGTGGCCATCGACATCTCGCCCCGCGGCTACCGCCTTGCGCCTCGGCCCGGCGCGGTTACCCGCCGTGCCGTGAGTCTGCTCGACGAGGACATGGACGCGCTGGAAGAGGCCTGGGAGGTGGCCGGCCTGCGCGGTGGCGATCGCGTGGTCAAGGTGCAGGCCGCCGGGCCGATCACGCTGGCCGCCGAGCTCGAGCTGGCCAACGGCCACCGGGCGATCACCGATGCGGGCGCGGTGCGGGATCTGGCGGCGTCGCTGGGCGAAGGCGTAGCCGCTCACCGCGCGGCGCTGGCCCGTCGGCTCGAGACACCGGTGGTCGTCCAGTTCGACGAGCCGTCGCTGCCGAAGGCGTTGGGCGGGCAGCTGACCGGGGTGACGGCGCTGAGCCCGGTGGCGCCGCTGGAGGAGGCGGTGGCCGTCGCCCTGCTCGATACGTGCGTCGCCGCGGTGGGAGGCGAGGTGTTGTTGCACAGTTGCGCCCCGGCGCTTCCGTGGAAAATGTTGCAGGACAGCCGGATCGGCGCGGTCTCGGTGGACGCGGGCACGCTGGCGGCGGGGGATCTCGACGGTATCGCCGCGTTCGTCGAATCGGGTCGAGCCGTCATGTTGGGGGTGGTTGCGGCCAGCGCGCCGCCGCGGCGCCCTTCGACAGAGGAGGTGGCCGCCGCACTGGTCGCGGTGACCGATCGGCTCGGCTTCGGACGCTCGTCGTTGCGGGATCGCATCGGCGTCACCCCGGCGTGTGGCCTGGCCGGTGCGACGCTCGAGTGGGCGCGACTGGCGATCGAACTCGCCCGCGGGGCGGCCGAGGCATTCGCGGAGGACCCGGACGCCATTTAGATTTTCGTGGCGGAAATTCCATTAGCGACGTCGCGGCAAATTCACGAGGGCCGTGGCCGCGGCGACTAGCATCTCGACAATGGTGACGCGACTGATGGCCGACTCCTGCACCCTTTGGACGGGCTTCGACATCTCGATCGTGGCCAGGACCTACGCCCAGTTCACCGGAATCCTCGCCGGTTTTGCCTTTGTCGTCATCAATCTGGTGATCGACCGCGCCTACCGGCGCCGCACCGACGGTCGCGTGCTGGTGACGCGTGAGGTCGAGCACGAGACACAAGTCGGAATTGCGCTGGTGTGCGCGTTTCTGGGGCTGTTTTTGACGACGCTGCGATATGGCCTGCTGGCCGGCGAAGGCGGATGCGCCCTGACCGAAGGCCGCGCGGCCTCCGCCGAAGTCCTTGCCGCCGTCTCGTTCGCGGCCTCGATCTACATGCTGCTCAACGCCATCGTGCAGTTCTTCTCGGGCAGCGCCGGCGTGCTGGCCCGCCACTGCGTCTTCGTCTTGGTGGTGCTCGTGCCCCCGATCTCGGTGTTCTTGGTCGAAGATACGCTCACACACCTGGCGCTGGCGCTGGGCGATCCGGAAACGCACCGGCCGCTTCAGCCGCTTTGGGATTGGGCCAGCAGGCTCGCGATTCCGATACCGCTGGCAATCGGATTTGTGGGCGCCGTGGCTTGGTTTCTCGGCAGCAAAAGGCGGCGTTCGGAATTGCCCGCCAGCCGCATTGCCCGGCAATTCCGGATGGCCGTGCCGTACCTCACCGTTGTGGTCGTCTCCGCCGTGATTGTGCGGTCCATTGTCGAATTGCGCTATGCAAATACCGCCACCCATATCAGCCCGGCCGAGGCGTGGTTGTGGGTCGGCGTGCTTGCCGGCACGTTGCTGATCCAGGGCGCGGCTTTGTCATTTCAAAAAGGGGTGGAAGTTCCATTCGGCGGCTTCCCGGATACGGCCGAACAATCGACCTGAGATTGGTCCGCCGTCGCGGACGCGGCATCGCCCCGGCGGGGTGTCGGCGTTCTCCGATAGCCTGCGAGGGTGAGCTCAGCAGAAGCTGATCCGGTGTCGCCCGAGGTCCGGCGGCAGTGGCAGGAACTGGCCGACGAAGTCCGTCAACACCAGTTCCGCTACTACGTCAAGGACGCCCCGATCGTCTCCGACGCCGAGTTCGACACGATGTTCAACGACCTTCTCGCACTTGAGGACCGTCACCCGGAACTGCGGGTCCCCGATTCTCCGACGCAACTGGTCGGTGGGGCCGGGTTCGCCACCGACTTCACGGAGGCCGAGCACCTCGAGCGGATGCTCAGCCTCGACGACGTGTTCGACCGCGACGAGCTGGTCGCCTGGAGCAATCGCGTGGAGAACGAGATCGGTCGCGAGCCCTACTACCTGTGCGAGCTCAAGATCGACGGGGTGGCGTTGTCGCTGGTGTATCGCGACGGCCGGCTGGAACGGGCCGCCACGCGCGGCGACGGCCGGGTGGGCGAGGACGTGACCCTCAACGCCCGCACCATCGACGACGTGCCCGAGCGGCTCACTGCCAGTGCCGATTTGCCCATTCCGGCCGTGCTCGAGGTGCGCGGCGAGGTCTTCTTCATGCTGGCCGATTTCGAGGCCCTCAACGCCAGCCTGGTCGAGGACGGCAAGGCGCCGTTCGCCAATCCGCGCAACAGCGCGGCCGGTTCGCTGCGGCAGAAGAACCCAGCGGTCACCGCCCGGCGCAAGCTGCGGATGATCTGTCACGGCATCGGCCGCACCGACGGGTTCGCGCCCAAGACCCTGCACGAGGCCTATAGCGCACTGAAAGCCTGGGGCCTGCCGGTGGCCGAAGAGACCGCACGCGTGCGTGGCCTCGCCGCCGTGGAGGACCGGATCGGGTATTGGGGCGAGCACCGTTACGACATCGACCACGAAATCGACGGCGTGGTGGTCAAAGTCGACGACTTTGCGTTGCAACGCCGGCTGGGGACGACGTCGCGCGCACCGCGGTGGGCGGTCGCCTACAAGTACCCGCCGCAGGAGGCGCAGACCAAGCTGCTCGACATCCGGGTGAACGTCGGCCGCACCGGGCGCGTCACCCCGTTCGCGTTCATGACGCCGGTGAAGGTGGCCGGGTCGACCGTCGGGTTGGCCACCCTGCACAACGCCGCCGAGGTCAAGCGCAAGGGGGTGCTGATCGGCGACACGGTGATGATCCGCAAGGCCGGTGACGTCATCCCGGAAGTGCTCGGGCCCGTCGTCGACCTCAGGGACGGCTCCGAACGCGAATTCGTCATGCCGACAACGTGTCCCGAGTGTGGCACCACGCTGGCCCCCGCGAAGGAGGGCGACGCCGACATCCGGTGCCCCAATGCCCGGTCCTGTCCGGCGCAACTGCGCGAGCGCGTCTTCCACGTCGCCGGTCGGGGAGCGTTCGACATCGAGGGGCTGGGCTATGAGGCGGCTATCGCACTGCTGAAGGCCGGGGCGATCGCCGACGAGGGCGACCTGTTCACCCTCACCGAGGACGACCTGTTGCGCACCGACCTTTTTCGGACCAAGGCCGGCGCGTTGTCCGCCAACGGCAGGCGCCTGCTCGACAACCTGGACAAGGCCAAGACGGTGGCCCTGTGGCGGGTACTGGTGGCGCTGTCCATCCGGCATGTCGGCCCGACGGCCGCGCGCGCACTGGCCACCGAGTTCGGCAGCCTGGACGCGATCATGTCGGCGTCGACCGAGCGGTTGGCCGCGGTCGAGGGTGTCGGGCCGACGATCGCCGCCGCGCTCACCGAATGGTTCACCGTCGACTGGCATCGCGCGATCGTCGACAAGTGGCG
>NZ_LZJJ01000192.1:0-756 GCF_001667625.1 Mycobacterium sp. E1715 | reverse complement strand
GCTCGAGGGCTGGTGTGACAAATATAACGAGAAGCTGCCGGCGCTGAATTCCTTTGTGCTGCCTGGTGGTTCGCCGCTTTCGGCGCTGCTGCACGTCGCCCGCACGATCGTCCGTCGCGCGGAACGGTCGGCGTGGGCGGCCATCGACGCCGCGCCGCAGCAGGTCAACGTCCTGCCGGCGAAGTACCTGAACCGCCTTTCGGATCTACTTTTCATCCTGGCGCGCGCGGCGAACCCCGACGGCGACGTGCTCTGGAAACCCGGTGGCGGCGCGCCCAGCGCGAGTTAGCTTGGCGCCAAGCCCTAGACGCTGCGACGACGGGCGCGCGGCGACGGGCGGGACTCCAGCCACGACAGGAACGCCGTCAAAGCGCCCTTGTCCAGGGCGATCTCGTAGCCGGTCCTGCGGTCCTGCGTCGTGTCACGCAGCTCCACCACGACGATCTCGTCGGTCATGATGTCGAACTCGTCCCCGCGCGGTGCGCGCCGCCACCGGGTTTCCAGAGCACGTCGCCGTCGGGGTTCGCCGCGCGCGCCAGGATGAAAAGTAGATCCGAAAGGCGGTTCAGGTACTTCGCCGGCAGGACGTTGACCTGCTGCGGCGCGGCGTCGATGGCCGCCCACGCCGACCGTTCCGCGCGACGGACGATCGTGCGGGCGACGTGCAGCAGCGCCGAAAGCGGCGAACCACCAGGCAGCACAAAGGAATTCAGCGCCGGCAGCTTCTCGTTATATTTGTCACACCAGCCCTCGAGC
>NZ_LZJJ01000191.1:0-19884 GCF_001667625.1 Mycobacterium sp. E1715 | reverse complement strand
GAACGGCGTGATGAAGTCGGCGGCGCCGTCGGCCCAGACGAACTTCAGGCCGTCGAAGCGCTCGAACACGCCCTCCGCGATCATGTTCATCTGGTGGTAGATGTAATTCAGCGCCATGAAGCTGACGTATTGCTCGTAGGTGCGGGTGTTGCCGGAGGGCGTGGGCGGGAACATGATGCCGTTGCCCACCTCGATGTGCGCGGCCACCGGGAGGCCCGCGTCGACCGCGGCCTCCCACAGCGGCCAGAACTGCGGCTTGCCGTAGAGCTCGCGGGATTGCAGCGGCACGCCGATCTGGACGACGCGTGGATGGGCACGGTACTTCTCGATCTCTCGCAACGCGCCGGGGATGTCGTCGGGATTCACCCGGATCGTGCCGCGGAATCGCTCGCCGAACTCGCCTGAATCCAACCAGTCCGACACCATCATCTCGTTGTGCGCGGCGTGCAGCGCGCTGCCCAGGTGCCGGTCGGGCATGATGCCGCGGCCCATCGGGTGCAGGACCGCCACGTCGACTCCGCGCTTCGAAAAGAGTTCGTGGGCAACGAATTCGGGGTCGGAGCCGGGGTACTGCCGATCCGGTCCCTCGGTGTTGGGCGCATACTCACCGCCCGGGGCGCCGTACCAGTCCATTTCGTAGTCGGGAAAACCGCGGCTTTTGAACGGTTCGCGCAAGACGCTCCGCAGCGCCTTGCTGGACGGGAAGAAGATGTGCACGCTCGCGTCGATAAGAGGCGTGCGGGTTCCGTCAGCGTGGTCGATCACGAAAGCCATCCTTCGGCTCGGGCAGCCAAAGTGGGCCCGGTCGGGTCATATGATAGACAACCTAACATTCTTCTCGGTGGCCGATCAATGGGGTTTCCGGTAAGCATTTCGTTTAATCGTTGTCCCTGGTAGCAGGCGCTTTCGAAGTCTGAGTGCAAGTGTGGTTCTTAAATGTGGATAATACCATTCTCCCGCCCATCGAGAAGGGCCGTCCGCCCCTTGCCGACGGGGCAGGGACGCTAGGCGGGGGACGGACCGACGGTCACCCCGGCCGCCTTCTCCAGCGGTTTGATCACGGTCGTGAAGTCGGCATCGGGTCCCTGGTCCTCGGCGGCCGTCTCCCACAACCGGCTGATCGTGGCGGCGACCTCCGTCGGCACGCCGAGCTCCTGCGCCTCGTCGAGGTACAGCCGCACGTCCTTGACCATCAGGCCGGTGGCGAACCCGTAATCGAACGTCCGGGGCAGGATCGCGCGGGGGAATTTGTCCCGGCTCGCGCTCGTCGCGCCCGAGCCGGCGTTGAGCACCTCGATCATCACGGTGGGGTCGAGACCGGCCTTAACGCCCATCACCACGACCTCCGCGGTCGCGGCGAGGACGTTGGCCGCCAGGATGTTGTTGGCGAGCTTCATCGTCTGAGCCGAGCCGGGTTTGGCCCCGACGTAGAAGGGCCGGCCGATCGCCTCGAGCATCGGCCGGATGGCCTCGAATTCAGCGCGCGGGCCCGACACCATGACCGCGAGCGCGCCCTTCTCGGCCGCGGCAGCGCCGCCGCTGACCGGGCTGTCGATCCCTGCGATGCCCCGTTCCGCGAGTTGCCCATGGACCAGAATTGCCGTTCGCCTGCCCACCGTGGACAAGTCGACATAGCGCTTGATGCGTGCGCCCTCGGCCACGCCCATCGCCACCTCGAGCGAGGCGGTCGGTGTCGGGAGGCTGGCCAGGACGGTCTCGGCACCGTCGGCGACCTCTTTCGGAGACGACGCGGCCCGCGCACCCAAGGCGACGATGCGCTCCAGCGCCGCGCCGCGCGTGTCGAAGGCGACGACGTCGTGGCCTTGCTGAATCAGGCGGCGCGCGATGGGAAAACCCATGTTTCCCAGCCCGATGAATCCAACCTCCATGCCGAACTCCTAGTCCTCGAGGCCGGCGAACGCCTCGCGCGCGATGCGGAAGCTGTCCACCGCGGCCGGCACGCCGGCGTAGATGGCGACCTGCAGGAAGATCTCGCGAATCTCGTCGCGGGTGACGCCGTTGGTCAGCGCGGCCTTGACGTGCGTGCGCAATTCGTTCGGCCGATTCAGCACCGAGATCATCGCCAGGTTGAGCATGCTGCGCGTCTTGCGGGGCAGCTCTTCACGACCCCACACTGCGCCCCAGCAGTATTCGGTGACGAGGTCCTGCAGGGGCTTGGTGAAGTCGTCCGCCTCGGCCAGGGCGCGATTGACGTACTCCTCGCCGAGCACCTCGGAGCGCACGTGCAGCCCGCGCTGGTAGGTTTCGCGATCCAATGGTCTTCTCCTTCGTCGTGTCGGCGTGGCGCTGTCATCGCCTGAGCGCAGTCTCGCATCGACGCACTTTCGCGCGGTCTACAGTCGGGGGTCGATGCATCGCCTCCCAGCTTCCGCGGGCCCACGCGGCAAACCGTCCGGGCTGCAGCGTCGCCGGAATCGGCTGTCCCGCATGGCAATCAACGAGGAGAGACCATGACCGGAGTAAGCTCCGACATCTGGGAAGTCATGTCGACCGCTCGGACCATCCGGCGCTTCACCGACGAGCCGGTCGACGACGCCACCCTGGTGCGCTGCCTGGACGCGGCCAGATGGGCGCCCTCGGGCGCGAACGCCCAGGGCTGGCGCTTCGTCGTGCTGCGGTCACCCGAGCTTCGCGCGGTGGTGGCCCAGGCGGCGGCCCGCGCCCTGGAGGTGATCGAGCCCGTCTACGGCATGAGCCGCCCCGCCGCCGATGACCGCAGCCGCCGGGCGCGCACCTATCGCGCGACCTACGAATTGCACGACCGGGCCGGCGAGTTCACCTCCGTCTTGTTCGCCCAGCAGCACTATCCGACCGCGTCGGAGCTTCTGCTCGGCGGATCGATCTTCCCCGCCATGCAGAACTTTCTGCTGGCCGCACGCGCTCAGGGGCTCGGGGCTTGCCTGACCAGTTGGGCGTCCTACGGCGGCGAGCGCCCGCTGCGCGAGGCGATCGGCGTACCGGAGGACTGGCTGGTGGCCGGCCACGTCGTGATCGGTTGGCCCAAGGGCAGGCATGGGCCGCTGCGCCGTCGGCCGCTCGCCGATTTCGTGGCGCTCGACCGCTGGGATCGGCCCGCCGACGACCTGTTTGCCGCTCCTGCGGGCTGAACGGCGAACCGGTCCCTGGCAGCCGGGCGCTCGGCCTGGCACGCCATAACCCGTTTGCGAGATTATTACTTCCGCGTGCGAGAATGATATTCTCGCACGACGGCGGTGACAGGAGGCGGCCTTCATGCTGTTGGAGTTCGATGCCGATCAGCGGCTGTGGCAGAAGACCGTCCGCGACGCTGTCGCCAAGCAATGTCCGCCGTCGCTGGTGCGCAGCGTGGCCGAGGATGGCGTCGACCCAACCCCGTTGTGGAAGTCGTACGTGGATCACGGCTGGACCGAGCTGGGCGATCCCGAAAGCGCCGTCGAGTTGGCCATCGTGCTCGAAGAATTGGGGCGGGCGACCGATCCCACCCCGTTCCTGGCGACGATGAGCCAGTACGCACCGTTGGCGGGCGAGCAGTTCGACCCCCACGAGTCGGGCACCGCCGTCCACGCCGGGGTGACGGCGCACCGCGACGCCGAGGGTTGGGTCTTGGACGGCACGGCCCGCCATGTCCTCGACGGCGACCGTGTCGACCGCCTCGCGGTGGTCACCGACGCCGGGGTGTTCATCATCTGGGCAAACCAGGTCTCAGCGCGGCGCGCCGCGGCCTTCGACCCCGTCCTGCACGTCGCCGACTTGTCATTCAACGAGGTTCGCGTGCCGGACACCGCACGGCTCACCGTCGACTCCGAACGCGCGCACCACATCGCCCTGACGGGCTTGGCGATCACCATGGTCGGGGCCTGCCAGCGCATCCTCGACCTGGTGCTCGAACATGTCGGCAGCCGACAGCAATTCGGGGTGCCGATCGGTTCGTTCCAGGCCGTCCAGCACAAGGCCGCCGACATGCACGTCGCGGTGGAACGCGCACGGGCGCTGGCGTACTTCGCGGCGCTGACGATCGCCGCCGACGATCCCCGCCGCCGGCTGGCGGCGGCGATGGCCAAGGCGTCGGCGGGGGAGTGCCAGTCACTGGTATTCCGGCACGGCCTACAGCTGCATGGCGCAATGGGATTCACGTGGGAGAACGACCTGCAGTTCGCGCTGAAACGGGCCAAGGCGGGTGAGCTGATGCTCGGCGGCGCCGCCGAGCACCGCGCGCGGATCGCGGAGGAATACCGTGCAGCTGACTTTTGATACCGACGTCGAGGAATTCCGCGCCGAGTTCTCCGCCTTCCTCGACGAGAACCTGCCTGCCGCAAGCGAAACGCTCGAGCGCCCCCGGTCGGTTTCGCACATGCCGCAGTGGGCGCGCCGGTGGCAGCGGCTGCTGTTCGACAACGGGTGGCTGTTGCCGAGCCAGCCGCCGGAGTTCGGTGGCCGCAACGCTACGGTCATCCAGCAGTTCGTCTACCTCGAGGAACTCAGCCGCCGCCGGATCTACCACAGCTTCAACCCGCAGGGCGTCAACATCGTTGCGGCGTCGCTGTTGTCGTTCGGCAGCGACGAGCAGAAGCGGCGCTGGGCGGTGCCGATTCTGCGGGCCGAGATCACCGCGTCGCTCGGGATGAGCGAACCCAGCGCGGGCTCAGACCTGGCGTCGTTGCGCACCCGCGCGGTGCTCGACGGGGATCACTTCGTGGTCAACGGGCAGAAGGTGTGGACCTCGGGCGCCCACGACGCCGACGTCCTGCTGACCTTCGTGCGGACCAACCCGGATGCGCCGAAACACAAGGGAATAAGCGCGCTGATCATCCCCACCGACACCCCGGGTCTGGTGCGGCGGCCGTTCCCGTCGATCTGCGGCGCCGACGATCTGGACTTCAACGAGGTCTTCTTCACCGACGTGCGGGTGCCGGCGGAGAATCTGGTCGGTGAGCTCGACCAGGGATGGCGGGTGGCCAACGGCTCGCTGGGGCACGAGCGCACCATGATGTGGCTCGGTTTCGCCGATCGACTTGAGAACATGATCGACGACTTTCATCCCAGCACCGACGTCGAGCGCGACCAGTACGCCAGCACGATCATGGACAAGCAGGCGTTGCGGCTGTTGGGTTCGGTGGCGTTGGCGCGTGCGGCGCGCGGTGAAGACGACGTGGCCGCGATTTCGGTGCTCAAGCTGCTCGGGTCCGAGGCCGAGCTGCGTGGCATGGAGCTCGCGCTGACGTCGGCGGGGTCCGACGGGCTCGTGCACCCCGGGCTGACCGGGCCGTACGCACACATGAACCTGGACCATTATTTCGCCAGCTGGTTCGAGCGATACGCCCGCAGCTTTTCCGGGACGATCGCCGGGGGCACGTCGGAAATCCAGCGCAACATCATCGCCCAGCGGGTGCTCGGCCTCCCACGGGGCTAGCGGCCGGCGCTATCGCGGGTCGCGAATTCCGCTCTAGTGCAGCGGCATTCGGCGTTCTAGACCGGGTCGAATTTCGTGATCAGCCACTGGCCGTTGACTCTGGTCAGACTCACCAGCACACTGCTGGACGCCATCGCGGGGTCCGGGTTGTCCTTGCTGGTGGTGCTCTGGTCGACCAGCACGAGCACGACCGCCGAGTTCGGATGTAACTCGGAGACCGCGGCACCGATCACCCGGGCGCTGGTCTTCAGCGACTTTTGTTTGGCAGCCGGGGCGACGATCTGGTCGGTGAACTGGTTGTAGTACGACAGGAAATCCCCGGACAGGTGCGACTTCGCGGCGGCGAAGTCCTTGTCGAGGGTGTCGGGCGAGTAGGACAGCAAGGCGACCGTTCCGTCGGATGCCGCACCTACGACAGCGCTCGCAACGCGGGGGTCGGTCTGCTTATCGGGCCGGTACTGCTTGAAGTACAGCCAGGTCGCCACGCCAGCGGAAATCAGCAGCAGCGAAATCAGGATGGCGGGAACGGCTTTCACTCTCCGCCGGGCGCGAGGTTCGATGCTTTTATTGCGGTCGGTCTGTTCGGCAGAGTCGTCGGCGGTTTCGGTGCTCTGCTTGTCCTCGCTCATGGGATGAACTCCACGTTGGACATCTTGTATTGCCCGGCTTCGTCTTTGACGGTTACCTTGAGTCGCCAATTGCGTGGTTCATCTTTTGCGCCCGCGGCGTTGGTGATGTGCGATGTCGCCGCGACGAGAACCAACGCGAAATCCCCGTTTATGGATTGCACGGCCGCCGCATTCACGGTTCCCTGGGTGACCACTTTCGACTGCTCGACAACGGTCGTGAAATCTTTTGCACGGGCCTGGAAGTCGTCCCGGAACTGGCCGGTCGAGCTGTCGATCACCCGCTGGACATCCTCCTTAGCCTTGTTGAAGTCCATGGAGGTCAGGTTGACGACACCCTGGCGGGCCCCCGCGATGAAGTTCGCGGCGCGCTGATTGCGCTCGACGGTTTCGTGGCGGTTCCACATCATGTATCCGCTGGCCGCGGTGAAGGCGCAGATAAGGACGATGACGGCCGCCTTCCACACGACGGACCAGGAGGGCACGTGCACGCGTCGCCTGCGAGTCGGCTTGGATTCCGATTGGGGGTCTTCGGCGGTTTCGCCGGGGGCCTCTTCGTCCGTTGTTTCGTCGTCGTCGGTTATCGCGGCCGTGTCGGTGACGACAGTCTCCGGCTCGTCGGCGTCGGTGGTGTCCTCGTCGACCTCCGGCGCTTCTTCCGTGGTCTCGGCCTCCGGCTCGGCCTCAGACTGGGCCAGCGCCTCGCGCCGGAGCCGGGCGGCACGAGCGCGGGCGCGAGCCGCGGCCGCCAGCGCTTCGGCTTCGGCTGCCTCGGCCTCGGCTTCCTCGAGTAACGCCTTCACGTCGGCTCTCGAAGTGGCCGAATCGTCCTGCGTTTTCTTTGCCTCAGCCATCGTGCTTACTGCCCGCAGCCCTCATGACCGACCGACTCCTATACCTCTCACGCGGCTACCATCGCACGAGCGAGAACGGCCAACTGCTGGTGCCCCCCGGTCCGCCGCCGCAGCCGGTGTCGAACGTCGAGTCGACCTGACCCGCCAGCGTCACCGCATCCCACGAGTAGACGTCATGCGAGGGAAAAAACTGGACCACGCAGCGCACACCGAAGGGATCATCAACGGACAGGGTGTAGCGACCGTTCGACAGATGGGCGTCTCCCCGGTAGGGCGCCGCTTGCCCGTTGGGCTGCGGAGTTGCGTACACGCTCACGCATTCCGGCTCCGGATGGGCGCACGGGTTGATCGACCAAATCCAGCTGTGGCCGGGGTCCCGGGGCGTGTCCACCCGGTAGTTGGCATACGGCATGCCCGCGTGGGCGCTGGGCGGGACAGTCAGCGCGACCATGGCAAGCGCAAGGCTCACTGCGAAAGTCTTCACGGCTGCGTCTCCCATCTCTGCATACGCGCTTGGCCCAAATATAGGGTGCGGCCACCCTGAGCAGGGCTACTCGTAAGAATTGGCGCAGTCGGCGTCCGGCTGTCGCCGGGGCGAGGTCGCGGGCCCACCTAGTCGATTACCGCGGCTTCCTTGCGTTCGGTGATCGGCCGGGCAAGTTCTTGCTCATCGCAGATGCGCTGCAGCTTTTCCAGTGTCTCGTCCAGCCCGGCCCCCACCCTGCGGCCGGGCCTGAAGGTGGCCGGCAGTTTGCGCATGCCCTGGATGACGCCGATGGTTTCGTAGTGAACGGTGCCGTCGGGGTCGCATCGGTAGTCGGGGATTCGATCGAGGACCGCGGTCAGCATCGACTTGAACACCGTGCGGGCGACATTGGATCCGATGCATCGATGGACGCCGAGACCGAAACTGAAGTGGCGGTTGCCCTTCCGGTCCAGGACGATCTCGTCGGGGTCCCTGAACACCGCTGGGTCGCGGTTGGCCATGGCCCACGAGATCCACAGCCGCTCACCCTCTTTGAACTGGGTGCCGTCGAGCTCGACGTCGTCGGAGAAGGTCCGGCCGTCACCGGGCGCCGGCGTGAAGTACCGCAGGAATTCCTCGGTCGCGGGGTCGAGCAGGGCATCGCGTTGCTTGCTGAGCAGCTCGCGTTGATCGGGGTGCTCGGAGAGCCATTCCAGTGAATGGGCGGTCAACGCCGTGGTGGTGTCGAAGCCGCCGCCGATCACCAGCCCGAGGTTGCCGAGGATTTCCAGGTCCGGGGCGGGCTCGCCGTCGATGCGCATCTCGAGCAAAGCATTGACGATGCCGGGCCGGGGATTCTCGCGGATCTCGATCATGTTGTTGACCAGGTCGAGCCCCATTTGCCGATGCATCTCGGTCACCCGCTGGATGTCCGGGGAATGCTCGGGCGTGTACACGGCCGCATGGGTCGGCTCGCTGTACATCTGCCAGTTCTTCAAGGGAATGCCGAGCATGGCCAGCGTCAGCACCGCCGGCACGACGTTGGCCAGATCGTCGACGAAGTCGATCCGGCCGCCTTCGATCTTCTCGTCGAGGCAGGCCCGAGTCACGTCGTCGATGAACGGCTTCCACCGCTTGACGGCTGCCGGTGACAGATAGGGGTTGAGAACGTTGCGATAGATGCGGTGCTCGGGGTCGTCCATCTCCAGGATGCCGCCGCGCACCCCGTTGATCCGGCTGGCCGTCGGAATCGAAATGCCTTTGTAACCGCGGCGCTGGTTGTTGACATCGTGATCGTTGGACACCGCGGGGCAGCGAGCGAGTTCGAACACCTCGTGGCTTCCTGCCGCCACCCAATGGCCGCCGTAGGTGTCGCTCCAGGCCATCGGGCAATTCGCGTGCATCTCTTCGGTGATGGCCTTGAAGTTCGACCGGTAATCCGCGGAATGCCGCTCGAACTGATACCGCTTCTTCTTACGGTCGCTATCGCTGACCGTGTCGTCGACACTCAACGCTCTGTCTCCCTTTGCGCGTCATTCGGTGATGATGATGGCTTGCTCCGGGCATGATTGCGCCGCTTCGCGAACCTGGTCCTCCCGATCGGCCGGCACCACTTCGTCGATCGCCGACGAACTGCCGTCGATGTCGCTGAGCTCGAACGAATCCGGTGCGATCATCGAGCACAGCGTGTGACCCTGGCAGCGTTCCGGATCGACCCAGACCTTCACGGTGTCTCCTTGCGAATTAGTTGCCGACGATCGCCTAGGTGCGACGGCTCAGGTGTTGCGGCCGCCGTTGACGCCCAGGATCTGGCCCGTGATGTAGCCGGCTTCCTCGGACACCAGGAAGGCACATGCCGCCGCGATGTCTTCCGGCTTACCCATGCGGCGCACCGGCGTTCGGGCGATGGTCTCGTCGATGCTGCCCAGATACCCGTTCTTCTCGGCGGCGCGCAGCATCGGGGTGTCGATGAAGCCCGGCGGCACGGCGTTGACCGTGATGCCGCTCGGTCCGTACTCGAGGGCCAGGGATTTAGTGAGCCCGTTGACCGCGGACTTGGCCGCGACGTAATGGCTCATGTAGGGCGCGCCGGAATGGGTGCTTGACGAGGAGATGTTGACGATGCGTCCCCACTTCGCTTCGATCATGTCGGGCAACACCGCCTGGATGGTGTGGAAGACGCCGTTGAGGTTGACGTCGATCACGCGCTGCCAGTCGTCGAACGTGATGTTGTTGAAGCGCTTGAATCCGTCCAGGCCGGCGGCGTTGACGAGAACAGTGACCGGCCCCAGCTTGGCGCGGATCGCCGCGAAGGCCGTCTCGACCTGAGCTCGGTCGGTGACGTCGGCGGTGAACGAGTGGTCGCTGTCGGACGGTGTGAGGTCGATGACGGCGACGTCCAGACCGTCGGCGCGCAGGCGCCGCGCGACGGCAAGCCCGATGCCGGATCCGCCGCCGGTGACCACCGCAGTCTTCACGTTGAGACCTCTAATCCACAGGTGACCGTCTCAGCCACAAAGAATCTCGCTTGCAATTATGAGAACCCTACTCTCACGGCAGAGTGGGTTGCAACAAACCCGGGAAACACTGTTTGGCCTGCGTTGAACTGGGTGGCCAGGCAACCCGCTGGCGCTTGCGTCGCTGGTCAGGGGCCGGTCGCATTCCTGTGAGTTTCTTGAATTATCGAGACACGAATGTAAGATTCGCCGGGGAAGAGAATGAAATTATCGTGACCGTCACCACATGAGGGGGTCGGAATGCCTGCGCAGGACACGGCAGAACTAGCCGCGACCATCGCGGATGCCGCGCCTGAGTCACAGGTCGACCGTCGACTCCTGATCGATGGCCGGCTGGTCACCGCGGACAGAACCTCCCCGTCCAGCAATCCCGCCACCGGCTACCGGATGCCGGCACCGGGGGCCCCGGCGTGAGGCCGCTCGAGGGCATCCGCGTCCTGGAAGTCGCGATGTACGGATTCGTTCCATCGGCGGGCGCCGTGCTCGCCGAATGGGGCGCCGACGTCGTCAAGGTCGAGCACGCGGTCACCGGCGACCCGCAACGCGGTCTCCGGCAGACCGGAATGTTGCGCGTCGAGGGGGATCCGAACCCCAACATCGAACACGCGAACCGCGGCAAGCGCAGCATCGGACTGGACATGTCGGTGCCGGAGGGCAAGGACGTGCTCTACGAGCTGGCCCGCCGCTCGGACGTGTTCCTCACCAGCTTCCTTCCCGCTCATCGGAAGAAGTTCGGCATCGACGTCGACGACATTCGTACGGTCAACCCGAACATCGTCTACGCCCGCGGCAGCGCGCTCGGCCCGCGTGGCGCCGAGTCGCAGAAGGGCGGCTACGACATGACCGCGTTCTGGTGCCGGGCCGGAACCGCCGCGACCATCACCCCGGCGGGGATGCCGGGGATGATCGCGCCGCCCGGACCGGCCTACGGCGACACCATCTCCGGCACCAACCTCGCCGGGGGCATCGCGGCGGCATTGCTCAAGCGCGAACGCACAGGAGAACCGTCGGTCGTCGACGTGTCGCTGCTCGGCAGCGGCCTGTGGTCGATGGGGCACACGGTCGCGCTGACGAACCATCTCGGGCAGCGACTCGAGGCCCCGCCACCGGGAGTGCATGGCGCACCCAACAATCCATTGGTGGGGCTGTACACGACCTCGGACGGCCGGTACATCTCCTTCGTGATGATGCAGCCCACCAAGTTCTGGGCCGACGTGTGTCGGCACGTCGATCTGCCGGAGCTGGCCGACGATCCGCGCTTTGCGACCGTCGAGGAGATCGCCGCCAACACCGCAGAGGCGGTCGAGTTGTTGACCAAGGCCATCGCGGCCCACACGCTGGCCGAGTGGAGCGAACGGTTTGCCACGCTGGCCGGACCGTGGGCGCCGGTGCAGGACACGCTGCAGGCGGCCGAGGACGCGCAAATCCGGGCCAACGAGTACATGGTCCGCGCGGGCGAGCTGGAACTGGTCGCCAACCCGGTCCAGTTCAATGTCGCGGCGCCACAGACCGGTCCGGCGCCCGGCTTCGCCGAGCAGACCGACGAAATATTGCTGGAACTCGGCCTTGATTGGGATCGCATCATCGAGCTCAAGACGGCCGGCGCCGTCACTTAAGAGTGGAGCTGCTTGTCTATGTTGGGATTACGGCCCGCCCTCGTTGTCGCCGGGACCCGCTCGCGGCCCCCTGAGCTCGCGGTTACGGGTTGTTCCATAACGGTTAAGCGTTTTTTGCTCCACCTGGACTCGGCATGAGTCATAATCGCCGAACGCTTCAAGGCGCGGAGCACTCTGTCTTGCGGCGTCAACTCACGCGACCGAACGGAGGCACCGGCGTGAGGATGAGAAGCGTTACCACGCCGGCCGAATTTCGGCTGTTCGCTGGGCGTTTCGTGGTCGGCGGCATCCGCTTGGGATCGCCGGTTCAGCCGAATCTACCCCAGCCGGTGCGCAACAACAAGACTGTCAGTCTCGTAGCGATGGAAAGGGTCGGCGCCGATGGCAACTAAGGGTGCCGACCACTGGTCAGCGGGATTGCCGCAGCTGAAACTGAAGTGGAACATGTCGGGGTCGATGCAGGCCGTCGGCGCCCTGTTCGCCATGTCGGCCGACGCGGTCAAGTTTGCGTTCCGCCGGCCCTTCCAGTGGCGGGAGTTCTTGGAGCAGTCCTGGTTCGTCGCGCGGGTGTCACTGGCGCCGACCCTGTTGGTCGCAATTCCCTTCACCGTGCTCGTCAGCTTCACGCTCAACATCCTGCTGCGCGAACTGGGCGCGGCGGACCTATCCGGCGCGGGGGCCGCGTTCGGCGCGGTCACGCAGCTCGGGCCACTGGTCACGGTCTTGATCGTGGCGGGCGCGGGCGCTACAGCGATGTGTGCTGACCTGGGCGCCCGAACGATTCGTGAAGAGATCGACGCGATGGAGGTGCTGGGCATCAACCCGGTGCAACGGCTGGTCACACCGCGCATGTTGGCTTCCGGCCTGGTCGCGTTCTTGCTCAACAGCCTCGTCGTCATCATCGGAGTGCTTGGTGGTTACGTCTTTTCGGTGTTTGTCCAAGACGTCAATCCCGGCGCGTTCGCCGCGGGTATCACCCTGCTCACCGGCGTGCCCGAGGTGATCATTTCGTGCGTCAAGGCAGCGCTTTTCGGCCTCATCGCCGGCTTGGTCGCTTGCTATCGCGGCCTGTCGATCACCGGCGGGGGCGCCAAGGCCGTCGGCAACGCGGTGAACGAGACCGTGGTCTACGCCTTCATGTCCCTGTTTGTCGTAAACGTGGTCGTCACCGCGATCGGCATCAAGATGACGGCGAAGTAGGGGCTGTCAATGGCGCTGAGGGCCACGTATCCGCGACTGTTCCGTCAGCTCGAGCGGCCGGTCGCCTTGATGGGCCGGATCGGCGACCACACCCTGTTCTATGGCAAAGCGCTTGCCGGGATGCCCTTTGCGGCCACCCGGTACACGCGCGAAGTCGTGCGACTGGTCGCCGAGATCAGCATGGGCGCGGGAACTTTGGCGATGATCGGCGGAACCGTGGTAATCGTCGGGTTCCTGACGCTGGCGGCCGGCGGCACATTGGCGATTCAGGGCTACACCTCGCTGGGCAACATCGGCATCGAGGCGCTGACGGGCTTTCTGGCGGCGTTCATCAACGTGCGCATCGCGGCACCGGTGGTGGCCGGAATCGGGCTGGCGGCCACCTTCGGCGCCGGGGTGACCGCCCAGCTGGGTGCCATGCGGATCAACGAGGAAGTCGACGCGTTGGAGAGCATGGCGATTCGGCCGGTCGCCTACTTGGTGAGCACCAGGATTCTGGCGGGAATGCTGGCCATCACGCCGTTGTACAGCATCGCCGTCATCCTGTCGTTCGTGGCCAGTCAGTTCACCACGACGTTCTTGCTCGGACAGTCGCAGGGTTTGTACCAGCACTACTTCAACACGTTCCTGAACCCGATCGACCTGTTGTGGTCGTTCCTGCAGGCCATCTTGATGGCGCTCACCATCCTGCTCATCCACACCTATTACGGCTATTTCGCTTCGGGTGGCCCTGCCGGCGTGGGCAACGCCACCGGCAACGCGGTGCGCACCTCGCTCATCGTCGTGGTGTCGGTAACGCTGTTGGTTTCGCTGTCTATTTACGGTACGAACGGCAACTTCAACCTGTCCGGTTAGCAAAGGAGGTGGTACGGCAATGACGCAGAGTGTGCCAGCGGGTCGCGGCGCGGTCGCCGGCCGACCTGTGCGCACCGGCCATGCGCGTCCGCCGGCCGGAAGGCATTACCTGCCGCCCCTGATCGGGTTGGCCACGGTTCTCATCATTGGCTTGATTTTCGCCGTGGCGGTCGGTCTGTTTCAGGGCTCCTTCACCGAAACCGTGCCGGTGACGGTGATCTCGCAACGAGCCGGCCTTGTCATGAATCCCGACGCCAAGGTCAAGATGCGCGGCGTGCAGGTGGGCAAGGTCTCCTCGATCGAGCCGCTGCCCAACGGCGAGGCCGCCATTCATCTGGCGATGGACCCGTCGCAATTGCGCTTCATCCCCAGCAACGTGCTCGTCGACATCGCGTCGTCGACGGTGTTCGGCGCGAAGTCCGTCCAGCTGGTGGAGCCCGCCCAGCCCGCGGCCCAGCGTCTGCACGGGGGCCAGACGCTGCAAGGCCAGCACGTCATGGTCGAAATCAATACCGTGTTCCAGCAACTGGTTTCGGTGCTCAGCCACATCGACCCGCCCAAGCTCAACGAGTCACTGGGCGCCCTCGCCCAAGCGTTCAGCGGGCGGGGCCCACAGCTTGGTCAGTCGCTGAGCGACCTGGATTCGTTCCTGGCCAAACTGGAGCCGAGCCTGCCCGCGTTCCGTCATGACTTCTCGGTCTTACCGGCGGTAGCCAACGCCTATGCCGACGCGGCACCCGACCTGGTGAAGACCGCGGCCAACGCGACCCGAATCAGCAAGACGATTGTCGATGAGCAGCACAACCTGGATGCGTTGCTGATCAGCACGATCGGCTTGGCCGACATCGGCAACGACGTCCTGTCGACGAACCGCCAACCGCTGACGGACGTCATGCATCTGTTGGTGCCAACCACCGATCTGACCAATGAGTACAACCCCGCGCTTACCTGCGCTTTTGGCGGACTCGTACGCCTATCGCACGCGGCGCCACTGTCGGAACCCAGTATCAACATCTCGGCGAGTCTCGTCTGGGGTGCCGAACGTTATCGGTATCCGACGAACCTGCCCAAGGTTGCGGCGACGGGCGGTCCGCGCTGCGTGGGTCTGCCGTCGCTGCCGTTCAATACGAGTCCCCCGCAGCTGATTGCCGACATCGGCGCGGACCCGGTGGTGTACGGGAATCCGCAGCTGATGATCAATTCCGATCTGCTCAAACAGCTGCTGTACGGACCGATCGCCGGACCGCCGCGCAACTCTGCCCAGATCGGACAACCGGGATGAGAACACGCGCCACGCTGGTCAAATTCACGATCTTCGCGGTCGTGATGGCGACGCTGACCGCCTTCCTGTTCTTCATCTTCGGCCAGTACCGGACGGGTGCGACGAATGGGTATTCGGCGGTGTTCACCGATGTTTCGCGTCTCAAGCCGGGGCAGTCGGTGCGGGTCGCCGGGATCCGGGTCGGCACCGTCAACGGCGTCTCTCTGCAGCCGGACAAGAAAGTCGTGGTGAAGTTCGACGTCGACCGCAACATCGTCTTGACGGAGGGCTCCAGGGCGGCGGTCCGCTACCTGAACCTGGTGGGCGATCGCTACCTCGAACTCGTCGATGGCCCGGGCTCGACCAAGCGGCTGCCGGCCGGCGGGCAGATCCCGGTCAACCGGACGGCGCCAGCGCTAGACCTCGATCTGCTACTCGGTGGACTCAAACCCGTCACCCAAGGCCTGAATGCGCGCGACGTCAACGCGTTGACCGCGGGATTGTTACAAGTTTTCCAGGGGCAGGGCGGGACCCTCGACTCGCTGTTCGCCAAGACGACGTCGTTCTCAAACGCTCTGGCCGACAACGATCAAACCGTGCAGCAACTGATCGACAACCTCAACATCGTGATCGGCACGGTCTCCAAAGACGGCAAACAGTTCTCTGGCACGATCGATCGACTCGAGCAGCTTGTCAGCGGCCTGTCGAATGACCGCGACACGATCGGCTCCGCCATCGACGCCTTGGACAAGGGAACCGCGTCGTTGGCGGATCTGCTTGCCGAGGCCCGCCCGCCGCTGTCTGGCACAGTAGCTCAGCTGAATCGGCTGGCGCCGATTCTCGATAACGACAAGGACCGCCTCGACGGCGCACTTCAGAAGGCGCCGAAGAACTACCGCAAGCTGGTCCGGCTCGGCGTGAACGGCGCCACCATCCCGTACTACCTCTGCCAGTTCGGGATCCGCGGCACAGATCTTCAGGGCAAGACAGTGCGCGCCAACATCTATCGTTCAGATGCAGGAAGGTGCACGGAACCCTGATGCTCAAGTATCGCGGAGCTCAGCTCGTCAAGCCTGGCTTCATCGGCGTCATCCTGGCGGTGATGGTCATCCTGGTCGGCCTGTCACCCGACCGATTCATCCAATGGGCGACGATGGTCAGGTACCAGGCGCTGTTCACCGAGGCCGGCGGCCTAGCGAAGGGCAATCCGGTAATCGTGTCGGGGATTAAGGTCGGCACGGTGTCGGACGTGAAGCTGCGGCACGGCGACGCTCTCGTGACGTTCGCGATGAAGGGCAACGTCCTGCTCGGCTCGGAAACGTCCGCCCACATCCGCACGGGCACACTGCTCGGCGAGCGCATGCTGACGGTGGAGTCCGCCGGCACCGGCACGATGCACCCGATGGCTCTCATTCCCGTCTCGCGCACCTCTTCTCCGTACTCGCTGACGGAAGCGGTCAGCGACTTCACGTCGGATACGGCCGGCACCAACACCGCCGCGCTGAATCAATCGTTGGACACGCTGGCGGCAACGCTCGACCAGATCGCACCCCAAATGGGGCCGGCCTTCGACGCGCTCACCCGGCTATCGCGAACCCTCAACAGCCGCAACAAGAACCTGGGCGAGTTATTCAAAAGCGCCGGCGACGTCACCGGGATACTTTCCGAACGCAGCATGCAGGTCAACAAGCTCATCCTCAACTCCGATTCCCTGCTCCAAGTGCTGGTCGCACGCCGGCAAGAGATCGTGGACCTGCTGGCCAACACCTCGGCAGTGGCCAAGCAGCTGACGGCATTGGTGCACGACAACGAAAGCACCTTGGCGCCAACGCTGGAGAGGCTGAACAGGGTCCTCGCGGTCTTGGAAAAGAACCGCGACAACATCGGCAAAGCCCTTCCGGGCCTCGCCAAATTCCAGATCACGGTCGGTGAGGCCATCGCCGGTATGTACGCCTACCAGGCGTTCGTCCCGAACTTCCTTGTCCCGCAACTTTTCCAGGAGTTCTTCGACTACCTCTGGGGATTCCGCACCTTCGATACTTCAAAGGGTCCGGGCTTCCCGTCACCGGTACCTCGGGCGCTGACCCCCTGGCCGTACAACTCCATTCCGCAGTGCCCTGGCTGCACGTTGGGCGGACGGATCGGGGGATCACAATGACCTCCCGGATTCCGCGCAAGCGGCTGGCGGCCGTCACGGCGGTTGTCTTGGTCGCGCTGACAATTGCCGCCGCCGCCGTGCTCGTCCGTAATACGTTTTTCGGCCCACGAACGATCACCGCCTACTTCACCACCGCCACCGCGATCTATCCCCATGACGAGGTACGGGTCTCGGGCGTCAAAGTCGGCAGCATCAAGTCCATTGCGCCGCAAGGCACCCAGGCCAAGATGGTCCTCACGGTCGACCGCGGCGTGCCCATCCCGGCCGACGCAAAGGCCGTTATCGTCGCCCCGAATCTGGTGGCTGCCCGCTACGTCCAGCTCACGCCGGCTTACCGCGACAGTGGGCCGGTGATGCGCGACGGGGCGGTCATCCCGGTCGAACGGACCGCGGTGCCGGTTGAGTGGGACGAGGTCAAAACCCAGTTGATGCGGCTGGCAACGGATTTGGGGCCCAAGAGCGGGGTATCGGGCACGTCGGTGGGCCGATTCATCGACAGCGCCGCCAATGCGCTCGACGGCAACGGCGACAAGCTGCGCCAGACGCTCGGTCAATTGTCAGGCGTGGGCCGGATCCTCGCCAACGGCAGCGGCAACATCGTCGACATCATCAAAAACCTGCAGACCTTTGTCGGCGCCCTGCGCGACAGCAACGTCCAGCTCGTGCAGTTCAATGACCGCCTGGCCACGCTCACCAGTGTGGTCAATGACAGCAAATCCGAACTGGACGCGGCTCTGACCGATCTGTCGACGGCGGTCGGCGAGGTGCAGCGATTCATCGCCGGGACTCGCAACCAGACCAGCGAGCAAATCGCCAGGCTGGCCGATGTCACGCAGAACCTGGTCGATCACCACATGGCCCTGGAAAACATCCTGCACGCGGCGCCGAACGCGTTCGGCAACTTCTTCAACGACTACAACGCCGACACCGGAACCATCATCGGAGGATTCGGGCTCATGAATGCGGCGAATCCGACATGGGGCGGTCAGGTTCTGCTGTCCGTACCGGGCTGCACGCAAATCGGCGCCATCGAGAACATCACGGCGGTCGAATCCGGCAAGCTGTGCTCGCTGTTCCTCGGACCCGGACTGCGGCAGACCAACTGGAATAACTCGCCCATTCCCATCAACCCGTTCCTACACAAGTCGATTGACCCGTCCAAGGTTCTCTACACCGAACAGCGCCTGGCGCCCGGCGGCGAGGGTCCGAAACCCGGACCGCCCGAGATTCCGCCCGCGGTGTCGGCCTACACCGGGCTGCCGGGCGATCCGGTCGGCCCCCCGGGGGCGGTGCCGCCGGAGCGGATACCGGGCGCGGCGATGCCGCTGCCGCCCCCGCCTTCGACACCGCCACCACCGCCGGCGCCCAGCGTGTCGGGCATGCTGCTGCCAGACGGAGGGCCACAACAATGAGCGCACGGGTTGCGGCCAAGCGGGTATTCGCCACCGGCTGTTGCGTGGTGGTGACGGCCACGGGATGCGCATTTCACGGCCTGAATTCGCTACCGCTACCCGGCGCGGTCGGACGCGGGCCAGGGGCCAACATCTACCACGTCGAACTCCCGAATGTCGGTACGATGGAGTCGAATTCGCCGGTGATGATCGATGACGTCGTCGTCGGCAGTGTCGGTGCGATGAAGGTGCAAGGCTGGCACGCGGACGTCGAGATCTCGGTCAAGCGCGATGTGGTGGTCCCAGCCAATGTGGTGGCCACCGTCGGTCAGACGAGCCTGCTGGGCTCGATGCATGTGGAGCTCAATACTCCGCCGGGTCAGCAGGGAAGCGGACGGCTGCAGCCGGGCGCCACCATCCCGCTGAGTCGGTCATCGGCCTACCCGTCGACCGAGCAGACGCTGTCGTCGCTGGGCGCGGTCGTCAACGGCGGTGGACTGGGACAGATCGGGGAGGTCATCCACAACTTCTCGGCCGCCCTGTCCGGGCACGAGGGCGCCGTGCGTGATTTGATTACCCGCCTGGACACGTTCGTCGGGACTTTGGACGACCAGCGCGACGACATCGTCGCCTCCATCCAGGCGCTGAATCGGCTGTCGGCAACGTTCGCCGACCAACGCGACGTTCTTACCGATGCGCTGCGTAAAATACCGCCGGCGCTCGAGGTGTTGACCAGGGAGCGGCCTCGTCTGACGGCCGCGCTGGACCACCTCCGTGTGTTCAGCAACACCGCCAACAGACTGGTCAACGATGCCCAGGCCGATCTCGTCACGAACCTCAAAAACCTGGAGCCGACCATCAAGGCGCTCGCCGACGTCGGACCGGAGTTCGGCGCGGCCATCGCGGGGTCGTTCGTGTTCCCGTTCACGCAGAACTTTGTCGACCGAGCGGTCCGAGGCGACTTCTTCAACCTGCATTTCGACTTCGACCTGACGATTCCCCGGCTTAAGAGGGGCTTGTTGCTAGGCACCCACTGGGGACAGCTGGATATGCCCGAGCCGCCGGTGCCCGGGGACCCGTATCGCCTGAATTACACACTCGATCCGCTGCATAACCCGCTACGGCCGCCGTGGATCGATCCCGATGCCTTACCGCTGCCCCCGCCACCGCCGGGTGCGGTACCGGGACCGGGGCCGGGGCCGGGCAATTATGGACCGCTACCCGGACCTCCGCCGGCTGCGGCCTCGCCGCCCGACGCGGGTCCTGGTCAGACGCCGGCCCCCGCAGAGGCGCCTGGAACGGGAGCCGGTGGATAGATGCTGACGCGCTTCGTTCGGATCCAGCTGGCGATCTTCGCGATCGCCGGGACCATTGGCGTGATCGCGATGGTCCTGTTCTACATCCAAGCGCCGACGCTACTGGGCATCGGTCGGATGACGGTGACGCTGGAGCTGCCGGCCACCGGCGGCCTCTATCGGTTCTCCAACGTGACCTATCGTGGAGTTCAGCTCGGCAAGGTCACCGCCGTGGG
>NZ_LZJJ01000190.1:0-27221 GCF_001667625.1 Mycobacterium sp. E1715 | reverse complement strand
AGCGCCGAACTCGCGGAAAAGCTGTTAGCTTTACCCCACGTTCGCTCAAGACAGGTGGCAACGGAAGGGCTCGCGTGGGATCACTGCTGGTCGTTATCGCGATCGTGCTGTTCATCGCGTCCATCGTCGTACTCGTCATCGCTTTGCGACGCCCCAAGCAACCGAGTCCCCCACGCGGCCGCCAGGATCCGCTCTCGTTCAACGCGATGCCGGAATTCGGTCCGCGGCAACTCGGCCCCGGCGCGATCGTCAGCTACGGCGGCGTCGACTACGTCGTGCGCGGATCGGTGACCTACCGCGAGGGCCCCTTCGTGTGGTGGGAGCACCTGCTGGAGGGCGGCGACCAGCCGATCTGGTTCAGCGTCGAGGAGGACGACGGACGCCTCGAGCTGGCGATGTGGGTCAGCCGCAAGGACCTCACGCTGCAGCCGGGCGGCCAGTACGTCGTCGACGGGGTGACGTTTCACGAATCCGAACGCGGGCGCGCCTCGTTCACCACCGAGGGCACCACCGGGCTGCCTGCGGGCGGCGAGATGGAGTTCATCGACTGCGCCAACTCCGATGAGTCCCTACTGCTCTCGTTCGAGCGCTGGGCGCCGGGCATGCCGTGGGAGGTCTCGACCGGCAAACCGGTGCTGACCGGCGAGCTGACCGTGTATCCGGCGCCCCCGCCCCCGTCCTCCTAGGAACGCGCCGGTGCCGCTTCATCAGCTCGCCGTAACTCCTTCGGACGTGTCCGGACAGAAGCTCGGACTCGCGCTCAACGCGCCCGCGCCGCCACCGCTGGCGACCAGCCTGCTGCACCACCCCGACGGCGGTGCGCTGCTGCTCGGGGTCCTCGGCGCGTCGCACGTCGTCACGGTCGAGCACGCCACGGGCCGCTTCTCCGAAGAGGTTTCGTGCACGGCGCGCGGCCTGGGCGTCGACCTGCCGGAACGCACGGCCGCGCCCGGCTACTCCCTGGAGTCGCGCACCGACACCTATGACGAGGGCGCCTTCCGCCGCCTGGCGCGCGACCTTCGTGACCGATGCGCGCGCGAAAAGGGTTGGCTCGGCGGCTCTTTCCCCGGAGACGACGCCGCGCTCACCGCGCTGGCCGCCGAACCCGACGCCGCGGGCTGGCGTTGGCGGACCTGGCACCTGTACCCGCGCAGCCTGGTCGGGTCCGGCGGACAGGTGGTCCACACGACCAGCCGGTGGCACCCGTGAGCCGCAACCGTCTGTTCGTGATAGCCGGCGTGCTCGCCGTCGCCGCCATCGTCTGCCTGGTCTTCGGAATCATCTTGTCGCAGAAGAACATTGCCTCCTACATCGCTGGCCACTATCACGAGTACGCCCACGACGCTAACGGGACGCGCTACGAATGCAGCGGCTCCGCCGACGACGTGGCCGACACGCTCGCCGAGTATCAGGCCCCCGAGGCGCGCGCCGCCAACGGCGACAACGAATACCTGCGCTACAGCAACAACATCGTGACCGTCGGCCCCGACGGCAACCACCCGTGCAGCATCCGCCTGGAAAGCCTGAACGCCGGATACAGCCACGGCGCCTTCATCTTTTTGGGCCCCGGCTTCACGCCCGGCTCCCCCTCGGGCGGCGCCGGCGGCAGCCCGGGTGGCCCGGGCGGAACCAAGTGACCTCTAGCCGGAAACGCAAAGGAGACAAACCATGTACCTCGCGATCGATTTCGGATCCACCAACCTCGGCACGATCACCCAGGGCGTGGTCGCCGTCGTCCTGTACTTCGCGGTCGGCGTCGTCGTCCTGATCGCCGGCTTCCTGATGGTGGACGTCCTCACCCCCGGCAACCTGCGTCAACTGGTGTTCATCGACAAGCGCCCGAACGCCGTCGTCCTCGCCTCGGCCATGTACATCGCGCTGGCCATCGTCATCATCAGCGCCATCGCCAGCAGCTACAGCCAGCTGGGGCAGGGACTCGTCGGCGTGGCGGTGTACGGGTTGGTGGGAGTCGTGCTGCAGGGCGGGGCGCTGCTGATCCTGCAGATCGCGGTGCCCGGTAAGTTTCGCGAGCACGTCGACGAGCCCGAGCTGCATCCGGCCGCTTTCGCCACGGCCACCATGCTGGTGGCCGTGGGAGGAGTGATCGCCGCCGCCATCTCATGACCTCGACGGAGAGCCGGCCACAGCCGTCGGTCGCCTCGACGCCGCTGCCCGGGCGGTGGCGGGCCGTCCTGCTGGCCGCCGTCGCGGCGTGCGCGGCGTCCGGCATCATCTACGAACTCGCTCTGCTGACGCTGGCGGCGAGCCTGAACGGCGGCGGCATCGTTGCCACCTCGTTGATCGTCGCGGGCTACATCGCCGCGCTCGGCGTGGGCGCCCTAGTGGTCAAGCCGCTCCTGGCGCACGCGGCGATCGCGTTCGTCGCGGTCGAGGTGCTGCTGAGCATCGTCGGCGGCCTGTCCGCCGCGGCGCTCTACACGGTGTTCGCGTTCATCGACGACGAGTCGATGTGGATGCTGGCGCTGGGCACGGCCCTGATCGGTGGGCTGGTCGGAGCCGAGGTGCCGCTGTTGATGACCATGCTGCAACGCGGCCGCAGCGGCGAGGCGCCCGACACCGGCCGGACGCTGGCCAACCTCAACGCGGCCGACTATCTCGGTGCGCTGCTCGGCGGCCTGGTGTGGCCGTTCCTGCTGCTGCCGCAGCTGGGCATGATCCGCGGCGCGGCGGCCACCGGCATCGTCAACCTGCTGGCCGCGGCCGTCGTGGCGATTTTCGTTCTGCGCCGGGTGGTTTCGGCCCGGCAGCTGGCGATGGCGCTGTGCGCGCTCGCCGCGGCGCTCGCGCTGCTGGCCACGCTGCTGGCGCGTTCGGCCGACATCGAGACGACGAGCAGACAACGGCTCTACGCCGACCCGATCATCGCCTACCAGCACTCGGCCTACCAGGAGATCGTGGTCACCCAACGCGGCAACGACATGCGGCTCTACCTGGACGGCGGCCTGCAGTTCTCCACCCGGGACGAGTACCGCTACACCGAAAGCCTGGTCTACCCCGCCCTGGGGGCAGGGGCCCGATCAGTCCTCGTGCTCGGCGGCGGCGACGGGTTGGTGGCCCGCGAACTGCTGCGGCAGCCGGGCATCACCAAGATCGTGCAGGTCGAGCTCGACCCCGCGGTGATCCAACTGGCGCGCACCACCATGCGCAGGGCCAACGGCGGCTCGCTGGACAGCCCGCGCGTCAAGGTGGTGATCGACGACGCGATGCGCTGGCTGCGCTCGCCGCACCCGGACGTCGTACCGCCCGGGGGTTTCGACGCGATCATCGTCGACCTTCCCGACCCGGACACCCCGGTTTTGGGCCGGCTCTATTCGACGGAGTTCTACGCGCTGGTCGGCCACGCGCTCGCCGCCGACGGGCTCATGGTCGTGCAGGCCGGCAGCCCGTTCTCGACGCAGACGGCGTTCTGGCGCACCACCTCGTCGATCCGCACGGCCGGCTATGCCGTGACGCCGTACCACGTCTATGTTCCGACGTTCGGCGACTGGGGATTCACGCTGGCGCGCCGCGGGTCCACGCCGCCGGCACCCACCGTGCCGTCCAACGCTCCCCCGCTGCGCTATCTCAATCAGCACGTGCTGGACGCCGCCACGGTGTTCCCCGACGACACCCGCCCGCGCGCTTTGGACCCGTCAACGCTGGACAATCCGCGCATCGTCGAGGACATGCGGCACGGATACGACTAGGCCCGAGGGCGACGACCTGTGCCGGCCGGTCAGTCCTCGTCGAGCGCGGCCAGAACCTCGTCGGACAAGTCGACGTTGGTCCAGACGTTCTGCACGTCGTCGCTGTCCTCCAGGGCGTCGACGAGCTTGAACACCTTCCGGGCGCCGTCGACGTCCACCGGCACGCTGACCGAAGGCTGGAAGCTGGCCTCCGCGGACTCGTAGTCGATGCCGGCATCCTGCAGGGCGGTCCGCACGGCGACCAAATCTGTTGGCTCCGAGATGATTTCGAAGCTCTCACCCAGGTCGTTGACGTCCTCGGCGCCCGCGTCCAGCACGGCGGCCAGCAGGTCGTCCTCGGTCAGGCCGTTCTTCTCCAGCGTGACGACGCCCTTGCGGGTGAAGAGATAGGACACCGAGCCGGGGTCGGCCATCGTGCCGCCGTTGCGGGTCACCGCCACCCGGACCTCGCCGGCCGCGCGGTTCCGGTTGTCAGTCAGGCATTCGATCAGCACCGCCACGCCATTGGGCCCATAGCCCTCGTACATGATCGTCTGGTAGTCGGCGCCGCCGGCTTCCTCGCCGGCGCCGCGCTTGCGGGCGCGCTCGATGTTGTCGTTGGGCACCGACGTCTTCTTCGCCTTCTGGATGGCGTCATACAGCGTCGGGTTGCCCGCCGGGTCCCCGCCGCCGGTACGGGCGGCGACCTCAATGTTCTTGATCAGCCGGGCAAACTCCTTGCCCCGGCGCGCGTCCTTGACGGCCTTTTGGTGCTTGGTGGTGGCCCACTTGGAATGGCCGCTCATCGGTGTCTCTTACCTCTTCTGTGTTCGAAAGTTCGCCAGACGAGTCTACGTGCACGCTTGCTCGCGCCCGACCGGCCGCTGCCCTTGCGGCTCAGCCGCCCCAGCAGTCACAGGAACCCGGGCATATCCGCCTCCGCGAATGTGATATCGCCCGCGCTATCGATTTTTGGGGACCACCTCATCCCCGGGGAACCGCATCGGGTGTGCGCTCACGGCGCCAATCCCGCCGATTTCCCACCCTGGACGCACGCTGAGAGCCCTCGGCGCACACCCGACCCGCAATAGCGGCGACGGCCCGGTGCGTCAGGCGTGCCCGTTGACGACGTCCACGAAGAGCTGGTGGACGCGGCGATCGCCGGTCATCTCGGGGTGAAACGCCGTCGCCAGGTTTCTGCCCTGCCGCACCGCGACCGGGTGCCCCGACGCTTCGGCCAGCACCTGCACGCCCTCCCCGGCCCGCTCGACCCATGGGGCGCGGATGAACACCGCGCGCACCGGGCCGTCCAGACCGGCGAACGGTATGTCGCCCTCGAACGAATCGACCTGGCGGCCAAAAGCGTTGCGCCGCACGGTCATATCGATCGCCCGCAGTGGCAGCGCCTCGCGCCCGCCCGCGCCGGCGTCCAGGATCTCGCTGGCCAGCAGGATCATGCCCGCGCACGCGCCGTAAGCGGGCAGCCCGTCGGCCAGCAGCCCGCGCAGCGGTTCGAGCAGGTCCAGGTCGAGCAGCAGGTGGCTCATCGTGGTGGACTCCCCGCCGGGAATGACCAGGCCGTCGACCTTCTCCAGCTCGGCGCGGCGCCGCACCGGCATCGAATCCGCCCCGGCCTCGCCCAGCGCGGCCAGGTGCTCGCGGGTGTCGCCCTGCAGCGCCAGTACGCCGATGCGCGGCGCGTTCACTGCGCGGTCGGCTGAAACCCGCGCTGGAAGCGAGTCAGCCCCTCCTGCATGACCGCCGCCACCATCTCACCGGATTGGGTGAAGATCTTGCCTTGGCACAGCGAGCGCCCCCCGCTGGCCGACGGAGACGACTGGTCGTAGAGCAGCCACTCGTCGGCCCGGAACGCCCGCATGAACCACATCGCGTGGTCCAGGGACGCGACCTGCAGATGCTCGCGGACGTCGAGGTGGTTGACCTGCGCCGATCCCAGCAAGGTGAGGTCGCTCATGTAGGCCAGCGCGCAGATGTGCAGCACCGGGTCGTCGGGCAGCGGGTCGCGGTGGCGGAACCACACCTGCTGCTGGGAGGCCTTGCCGGGCAACAGCTGCAATTGGTCGCGCGGCACGATGCAGACGTCCCACTCCTCGAACTGCTTGAAGCCGGCGTCGTCGAACACCTTGATCGAGTCCAGGCCGGGCAGCCCGTCGGGAGGCGGCGCGGCCGGCATGACGTCCTGGTGGTGGATGCCCTCCTGGTCGGTCTGGAAGGACGCCCCCATGCTGAAGATGATTTCGCCGTGCTGAATGGCGTTGACGCGCCGGGTGGCGAACGAACCGCCGTCGCGTGTGCGTTCCACGATGAAGACCGTGGGCTCGTTGGCGTCCCCGGGCCGCAGGAAATAGCCGTGCAGCGAGTGCACCTGGTAGCGCGGGTCTACGGTGCGCACCGCCGAGACGAGCGACTGCCCGGCGACGTGGCCGCCGAACGTGCGCTGGAAATATCCCGACTCGGGGCTGAACACCCGGCCGCGGTAGATGTTGACCTCGAGTTGCTCCAGATCAAGGATCTCTTCGATCGCCACCAACAGCCCCCGGCTTACCAGCCGCGTTCGGCCAGCCGATGGGGCTGCGCGATCTGCTCGACGTTGATGCCCACCATGGCCTCGCCCAGCCCGCGCGACACCTTGGCCAGCACGTCCGGGTCGTCGTAGAAGGTGGTCGCCTTGACGATGGCGGCCGCGCGCTGCGCGGGATCCCCGGACTTGAAGATCCCAGAGCCGACGAACACCCCCTCGGCCCCGAGTTGCATCATCATCGCCGCGTCGGCCGGCGTGGCGATGCCGCCGGCGGTGAACAGGGTGACCGGCAGCTTGCCGGCCCGGGCCACCTCGACCACCAGCTCGTAGGGCGCCCGCAATTCCTTTGCGGCGACGAACAATTCGTCTTCCGACATCGAGGTCAGCCGGCGGATCTCGCCGCCGATGGCCCGCATGTGTGTGGTGGCGTTGGAGACGTCCCCGGTGCCGGCCTCGCCCTTGGACCGGATCATCGCCGCGCCCTCGCTGATGCGCCGCAGCGCCTCGCCCAGGTTGGTCGCGCCGCACACGAACGGCACGGTGAACTTCCACTTGTCGATGTGGTGGGTGTAGTCCGCGGGGGTGAGCACCTCGGATTCGTCGACGTAATCCACGCCGAGGCTCTGCAGGATCTGCGCCTCGACGAAGTGGCCGATGCGCGCCTTGGCCATCACCGGGATGGTCACCGCGGCGATGATGCCCTCGATCATGTCGGGGTCGCTCATCCGCGACACCCCGCCCTGGGCGCGGATGTCGGCGGGCACCCGTTCGAGCGCCATCACGGCGACGGCGCCGGCGGCCTCCGCGATGCGGGCCTGCTCCGGGGTGACGACGTCCATGATGACGCCGCCCTTGAGCATCTCGGCCATGCCGCGTTTGACCCGCGCCGTTCCCGTCTGATTGGCCTGGCTGGACTGTCCGCCGCTCTCCACTAGTTCCCGCTCTCCTTGAACCATCGGGCTTCCACTCTAGTGGTGGGAACAAACCGGTTTTGCCGCCGCTTCCATCAGTCACGCCAAGCGCCTGCGACGCGCGTCACATTGTGTTAAAAATTGCGTCAGCTATTTGCACAACCGCTGCTGCTGGTGCGAATCCCTGGGCGGGCAACCAAGGTCCCACCGGCCGAGGCGGTTGGCCGAGAAGAGGTCTCGGGTGTTGCCGGATTACGTGCTGTTGCCGCCGGAAATCAATTCGGCGCGGATGTACGCGGGGCCCCGCTCGGGGACGATGTGGGCGGCGGCGGCCGCCTGGGACGCGTTGTCCGCCCAGCTGGCGTCGGCCGCGAGTTCCTTCGAATTGACGGTCTCGACCCTGACCGGCGGCCCATGGCAGGGCCCCGCGTCGATGACGATGGCCACGGCCGCCGCCCCGTACGTGCAGTGGCTGACCGCGACGTCGGGGCAGGCCGAGCTGGTGGCCAACCAGACCCGGTTGTCGGCCGCGGCGTTCGAGGTGGCGTTCACCGCGACGGTGCCGCCGGAGGTCATTGCGGCCAACCGGGCGCTGCTGATGTCGCTGATCGCGACCAACATCCTGGGCCAGAACACCGCGGCGATCGCGGCGACCGAAGCGCAGTACGCCGAGATGTGGGCCCAGGACGTGGCCGCGATGACCGCCTACGACGCCAGCATCAAGTCGGCCGAGGCGACGTGGACGCCGTTCAGCAGCCCGCCCCTCACCCTGACCAGCCTGCCCACCCCGACGTTCACCTCCTTCGGCCAGGAACTCCTCCAGACGCTCAGCCAGTCGCTGACCCAGCAACTGATGAACCCGATGACGCAGCTGCAGATGCTTTCCACACCCGCCCAGTTCGCGATGGAACCGATGAACACGGTGATGGGCCAGCTGATGTCCAGCACCAATCCGCTGCTGGGCGGCGCCGGCAGTCTCCCCGCGATGGATCCGGTCCTGGCGTCCACGGCAAGTCCGGGCGCCGGCGGCCCCAGCCCCATCGCCGCCCAGCTCGCCGGGCGCCTCGTCTCGGTGAACGCGGGCCGGGCCGGCTCGATCGGGGCGCTGTCCGTGCCGTCGAGCTGGCCCGGCGCCGCGGCGCCGGCGACCGTCCCGACTCCGGCCGCCGTGGCTCCCGGCACCCCGATCACCCCCATTTCGGCGAGCCCGGCCACCGCGCCGCACCTGCCCTCCCCCGGCATTCCCGGGCGGGCGACGGCCGCCGTCACCCAGTCGATCGCCGGACCGCGCGAAAGTATCGCCGCGCGCCCGGCGCTGAGTTAGCAAGGCGGAGCGACCATGTCGTTCGTGATCACCGACCCCGACGCGATGGCGACGGCCGCCGACGAGTTGCAAGGGCTCGGCTCGTCCCTGCAGGCGACGAACGCGGCCGTGGCCGGACCGACGACGTCGGTGCTGCCGCCGGCCACGGATTCGGTGTCGGTGCGCGTGGCGACGATGCTCGACGCGCACGCCCAGCAGTACCAGGCGTTCAGCGCCCAGGCGGAGTTGTTCCACAACCAGTTCGTACAGACGCTGATCACCGCGAAGGACGCCTACGCCGAAACGGAAGCCACCAACGCCGCCGCCATGCAGTCGACGACGGGGACGCAGAAAATCGCGCTGATCATGGGCGGCACCGGGAATCCGTCGCCGGACCTGAAGTACATGACGTCCATCCAGCAGGCGTATCTCGCCACCAATTACTCCGACTACACCCTGGTGAGTTTGCGCACCCCCGAACAGTTTTGGCCGATCACCGGGCTCGGCAGCGAGACCTTCGGCAAGTCGGTCTATCAGGGCGTGGCGACGCTGAACTCCGCGATCCTGACTCAAACCGCGGCCGGCAATCACGTTGTGGTCGTTGGGTATTCGCAGAGCGCGACGATCGCCAGCCTGGAGATGCGGTACCTGCAGGCCCTGCCTGCCGCCCTACGTCCGAGTCAGGATCTGCTGAACTTCGTCCTGCTCGCCGACCCGAACAATCCGATGGGTGGCATTCTGACGCACTTCATTCCGGGCTTCGGCGCGTTCCACTTCGCCACCCCGCTCACCACGTCGTATGCGACGTCCATCTTCACGCTGCAATACGACGCGATCGCCAACTTCCCGGCGAACTGGTTGTGGCTTCCGTCGGACCTCAACGCCCTGTTCGGCTTCTTCGACCTGCACCACACGATGCCCTTCGTGTCCGCAGCGCAGGTCGCCGGCGCCATCCAGCAACACGTCGGCAATATGAGCTTCTACTTCATGCAGACCGCGCAGTTGCCGCTGCTGGATCCCATCCGGTGGGTCCCCATCCTCGGCAATCCGGTGGCTGATCTGCTGCAGCCGTTCATCAAACCGATCGTCGATTTCGGCTACTACGCGCCCGGGATTCTGCCCGGCCCGGTGAGCATCGCCGGATCCGTCGGCCAGGGCGTCACGTCCGGAATCGCCAGCCCGCTGGTGCTGGGGTTCCCCCCGCTGGCCTCCAACGGCTTGGCGAGCGGCTTCTAGCCGGGTCAGCGAATCGACACCAGCGGGCCCGGCGCCCGGCCGCCGGCCAGCGCGGCCGCGTCGACGAGCAGCTCGCCCAGCTGCCTCGGATACACCGTCTCCCCGGCGGCGGCCAGCCGGGCGATGTCAGCCGCGTCGCACCAGCGGTGGCCGTGAATGTAGCTGCGTTCCAAGTCGGTTCGGCCCGCACCGGACGGTTCGAACCGTTGGGTGCGGTAGACGAAGTAGAACTCTTCGCTGTCGATCAGCGAGCCGTTGAACTCGAAGACCTCGTCGCGCCGCCAGACCGGGCCCACCAGCTCTCCCGGTGCGGCCCTGAGTCCGGTCTCTTCGGCCAGCTCGCGGGCGGCCGCCTCGGCCAACCGCTCACCCCGCTGCACCTCCCCGCCGACGGTGATCCACCACTTCGGCGCGCTGCCGCGGCCGATCGCCGGATCGGAGCCGCGCAGCAGCAGCACCGCACCCGTCTCGTCGAGCAGCACCACGCGCGCCGACGTGCGGTGGCTGACCACCCCGTTGAAGGAGCCGACGTCGCCGTGGGCCAGCGCGTGGGGACGCTCGACGATCTCGAAATAGCTTGGCAGCGCGGCTGTCCCGCCGAGACGAAGGGTCCGCACCAGGAATCGCTCGCGCAGGGCAAGGGTGTCCCGGACCGCGTCGTTGTGGAAGCGGCGGGCCAGTAGCACCCGGGCCTCGGCATCGGCCAACTCGGCGATCAGCCCGGCCGGCAGCGAGGCCGGGTCGACGATCGCCAGCGCGGCCGAGAGCTCGTTCTCGCGCGACTCGCGCTCCTGCCGCGGCGCGGCCTCGGCGGCGTCGGCCAGCGCGGCCAACCGCCTGCCCTCCGAGGCACCGCCGTAGGCGTCGATGGCGACCGCACGGGCCACGACCGCGCGGCGCGCCAGAGCCCCGTCGAGCGCCTGCCATGACAGGTCGTAGCGGACGTGCAACCGGTCCAGGCGGTTGGCCGTCTGGTAGGCCCAGGCGCCCAGGACCGCCAGCAGCCCGACCAATACCGCGACGGCGACGGCGAGCCACGTCATCAGCTCGCCACCTGAACTTTGGCGCCGGTCGCCGCGACCGTCTCGTAGACGCGCATGATCTGGCTGGCCACCACCGACCAGTCGTAGCGCTTTACGGCGGCCGAACCGGCCGCCACATAGCGTTCGCGCAGCACATCGTTTTCTAGCACCGAGATGAGGGCGTCCGCCAGCGCAGCGCCGTCGCCGACCGGCACCAGGCACCCGACTTCGCCGTCGCGCAGCACCCGGCGGAAGGCGTCCAGGTCGCTGGCCACCACCGCGGTGCCCGCGGCCATGGCCTCGACCAGGACGATGCCGAAGCTCTCACCCCCCACGTGGGGCGCGCAGTACACATCGGCGCTGCGCATCGCCGACGCCTTCCCGGCGTCGTCGACCTGGCCGAGAAACCTTATGTGTTTCACCAATTCGCCCGCCTGCCCGCGCAATTCGGCCTCGTCGCCGCGGCCGACGATGAGCAGCTGGACGTCCGGAAAGTGCTGCACCACGCCGGGCAGCGCGTCGAGCAGGACCGACATGCCCTTGCGGGACTCGTCGTAGCGCCCCAGGAACAGCACCGTCTTGCCCGGCCGCGGGTAGCCGTCCAGCGGACGCGCCGAGGCGAAGGAGTCGACGTCGACGCCGTTGGGGATCTCGACCGCGTCGGTGCCCAGCGCCTCCATCTGCCAGCGACGGGCCAAGTCCGACACCGCGATCCGGCCGACGATCTTTTCGTGCATCGGTCGCAGGATGCCCTGAAAGACCGTCAGGGTCAGCGATTTGGTGGTCGAGGTGTGGAACGTCGCGACGATCGGCCCCTCGGCGATGTTCAGGGCCAGCATCGACAGGCTCGGCGCGTTGGGCTCGTGCAGGTGCAGCACGTCGAAATCGCCTTCGGCGAGCCATTTTTTGACCTTGCGATGGGTTGCCGGGCCGAACCGCAGCCGGGCCACCGACCCGTTGTAGGGAATCGGGACGGCCTTGCCGGCGGAGACGACGTAGTCGGGCAGGGCCGCGTGCGGCGAGGCCGGCGCGAGGACGCTCACCTGTTGCCCGCGCTGACGCATCACCTCCGCCAGCTGCAAGACGTGCGACTGGACCCCGCCCGGGACGTCGAACGAGTAGGGGCAGACCATCCCGATGCGCATCAGGTCTCCCTGAGCCGCGCCTGCTTGGCTTCGGACAGGTCGGCCAGCCACTGCGGTTGCAGCATGTGCCAGTCCTCGGGGTGCGCGGCGATGTTCGCTGCGAAACGGTCGGCCAGCGCCTGGGTGATGGCGCCGACGTCGCCGCTGCTGCAGTCCAGTGGCGGGAACACGTGAAACCCCCACCCGTCGCCGTCGAACCAGCAGTGCACCGGAAGCAAGGCCGCCCCGGTCGCGACCGCCAGCTTCGCCGGTCCGGCCGGCATCCGGGTGGCCTCGCCGAAGAAGTCGACCTGCACACCGGTGCGGGTGAGGTCGCGATCGGCCATCAGGCAGACCAGTTGGTTCTCTCGCAGCCGATCGCACAGTACATCGAACGGCGGCCGCTCGCCTCCGGACAGCGGCAGCACCTCGAAGCCGAGGCTCTCGCGATAGCGGAGGAAACGCCGGTACAACGACTCCGGTTCCAGTCTCTCCGCGACGGTGATGAAGGTGCCGCGGGTCTGGGTGAACCACACCCCGGCCATGTCCCAGTTCCCGCTGTGCGGCAACGCGCAGATCGCGCCGCGGCCCGCCGCCAGCGCCGCGTCCAGGTTGCCGGCCCCCCGGAACGCGGCATCGAGTTCGCCGGACAGGGCGCGCAGGTCCATCGACGGCAGGCGAAACGCCTCCCTCCAGTAGCGGGCGTAGGAGGCCAGCGACGCCCGCATCAGGTCGTCGGGCACCTCTGCCGGCGCGACGCCGGTGACGCGGGCCAGGTTCTTGCGCAGCTGCGCCGGGCCGCCACGGCGCGCCGCGTAACGCGCCCCGGTCTCGAACACGGAGCGCGCCGCGAATTCCGGCATCGCCCGCACGGCCATCCAGCCGGCCGCGTACGTCCAATCGCTCGCGGTGCCGGACACCAGCCGCCGCGGCGCGGTGATCAAACCCATCCCCGGGATCACGGCATGCGCTCCGTCGCTCCGGGCGAGGTCCACACCGTGCGCAGCCGCTGCACGCAGGTCACCACGCTCGCCACCGCCAGCAGCCACATGGCCACCGGCAGGGCGGGCGGCCAGGCCACGAACGGGAAGTCCGCCACGCCGGCGCCGACCAGGACGATGATCAACCGTTCCGGGCGTTCGATGATGCCGCCGTCTCCGCGCAACCCGCTGGCCTCGGCCCGCGCCTTGATGTACGAGATGACCTGCGAGGTGACCAGGCAGATCATGGTCGCCACCGCGAGCGGCTTGTCGTGCATGCCGAAGGCCACCCACCACAGCAGGCCGCAGAACACCGCGCCGTCGCTGACGCGGTCGCAGGTGGCGTCCAGCACGGCGCCGAACCGGGTGCCGCCACCGCGCTCGCGGGCCATGGCGCCGTCGAGCATGTCGAACAGCACGAAGAACCACACCACGCAGGCACCGGCGAACAACTTGCCCATCGGGAACAGCGCGAGCGCCCCGGCCACGGACCCCGCGGTGCCCAGCACCGTCACCACGTCCGGGGTCAATCCCATCCGCAGGCACGCTTTGGCGGTCGGCGTGGTGAGCCGCGCGAACGCCGCCCGCGAGAGGAACGGCACCTTGCTCATGACTGGTTAGCCCACTCCGCGGCCAGCAGCCGGCGGGTTTCGCGCAGCAGCTGAGGGATCACCTTCGAGCCGCCGATGATGGTGATGAAGTTCGCGTCGCCGCCCCAACGCGGCACGACGTGCACATGCAGGTGCTCGGCCAGCGACCCACCCGCCGACGTGCCGAGGTTGAGGCCGACGTTGAAGCCGTGCGGCCGCGACACGTTCTTGATCACGCGAATGGCCTTCTGCATGAAGGCCATCAACTCCGCGCTCTCCTCGTCGGTGAGGTCCTCGAGCTCGGACACCCGTCGATACGGCACCACCATCAGGTGCCCCGGGTTGTACGGATAGAGGTTGAGGACCGCGTAGACGAGTTCACCGCGCGCGACCACCAGGCCTTCCTCGTCGGAGAGTTGCGGGATGTCGGTGAACGGCTGCTCGGTCTTGCCCGAAGAGTCGGGGTCGCGCTTCATCGGCGCTTCGGCCAGATAGGTCATCCGGTAGGGCGTCCACAGCCGCTGCAGGTGGTCACTCTCGCCGACGCCGGTGTCCAGGATGGTGTCCTCGGCGCGTTCCTTGGGCTCACTCACCGCCGGTCACCTTCACCAGTTCGGCTGTGGGGGCGGCATTCTCGCGTTCGGCGATCCAGGCCACGATGGCGTCGACGGCACTCTCGCGGGGCACACCGTTGATCTGCGTGCGGTCGCCGAAGCGGAAGCTCACCGCCTTCGCCTGGACGTCGCGGTCACCCGCCAGCAACATGAACGGCACCTTCTGGCCCGTGTGGTGCACGATCTTCTTGGCCATCCGGTCGTCGCTGCTGTCAACCTCCACCCGCACGCCGTGCGACTTCAGCTGCGCCGCAATGCTTTCCAGGTAGGCCACGTGTTCGTCTGCGACGGGAATCCCGACCACCTGAACCGGCGCGAGCCACGCCGGGAACGCCCCCGCGTAGTGCTCGGTGAGGATGCCGAAGAACCGCTCGATCGACCCGAACAGGGCGCGGTGGATCATCACCGGCCGCTGACGGGTCCCGTCCGGGGCCGTGTACTCCAGCTCGAAGCGCTCCGGGAAGTTGAAATCCACCTGGATGGTCGACATCTGCCAGCTGCGGCCCAGCGCGTCGCGGGCCTGCACGGAAATCTTCGGGCCGTAGAACGCCGCGCCGCCCGGGTCGGGAACCAGTTCCAGGCCCGACTCGGCCGCCACCTCCGCCAGTGAGTTGGTGGCCTGCTCCCACATCTCGTCGGAGCCGACGAACTTCTCCGGGTCCTTGGTGGACAGTTCCAGATAGAAGTCCTCCAGGCCGTAGTCGCCGAGCAGCTCGAGCACGAACCGCAGCAGCGACGCCAGTTCACCGTGCAACTGGTCGCGCGTGCAGAAGATGTGCGAGTCGTCCATGGTGAATCCGCGCGCCCGGGTCAGCCCGTGCACCACGCCGGACTTCTCATAGCGGTAGACGGTGCCGAACTCGAAGAGCCGCAACGGCAGTTCGCGATACGACCGGCCCCGGGACCGGAAGATCAGCGTGTGCATGGGGCAGTTCATCGGCTTGAGGTAGTAGTCCTGCCCGGGCTTGCGCACCGTTCCGTCGTCGTTCAATTCGGCGTCGAGGTGCATGGGCGGGAACATCCCGTCGGCGTACCAGTCCAGGTGGCCCGAGGTGTGGAACAGCTGCGCCTTGGTGATGTGCGGGGTGTTGACGAATTCGTACCCGGCCTCGATGTGCTTGCGTCGCGAGTACTCCTCCAGCTCCCTGCGCACCACCCCGCCTTTGGGGTGGAAAACCGCCAGCCCCGAACCGATTTCGTCGGGGAAGCTGAACAGATCCAGCTCGGTCCCCAGCTTGCGGTGGTCGCGCCGCTGGGCTTCGGCGAGCAGCTCGAGGTGGCGGTCCAACGCCTCCTGCGACTCCCACGCGGTGCCGTAGATGCGCTGCAGGCTCGCGTTCTTCTGGTCCCCGCGCCAATACGCGGCGGAGCTGCGGGTCAGCTTGAACGCCGGGATGTGCTTGGTGGTCGGGATGTGCGGCCCCCGGCACAGGTCGCCCCAAACCCGTTCCCGGCTGCGGGGATTGAGGTTGTCATAGGCGGTGAGCTCGTCGCCGCCGACCTCCATGATGTCGGGATCGCCGGACTTGTCGTCGACCAGTTCCAGCTTGTAGGGCTCGTTGGCCAACTCGGAGCGTGCCTGGTCCTTGGACTCGTAGACGCGCCGCTCGAACAGCTGCCCCTCCTTGACGATCTGGCGCATCCGCTTTTCCAGCGCCGCCAGATCCTCCGGCGTGAACGGCTCGGCCACGTCGAAGTCGTAGTAGAAGCCGTCGGTGATGGGCGGCCCGATTCCGAGCTTCGCGTGCGGGAACATGCCCTGAACCGCCTGGGCGAGCACGTGCGCGGCCGAATGCCGGATGACGCTGCGCCCCTCGTCGGTGTCGGCCGCCACCGGCACCACCTCGGTATCGGAGTCGGGCACCCAGCTCAGGTCGCGCAGCTTTCCGTCCGCGTCGCGGACCACGACGATCGCGTCGGGCGCCCCGCGGCCCGGCAGCCCCGCCTCCCGCACCGCGGCCGCGGCGGTGGTCCCGGCGGGCACCCGGATCGGGGCTGCTGGGGACGGGTTTGCGGGGGCGCTCATCGCGTGGGTTCTCCTAGGTCGGTGGGTCGACGACCATGCTATCGGGGCGCCCCGCGGCCAAGCAGGGCCGTCGAGCAGTGCGGCAACGTCGCGCGGCGACGACGCCCGCAGCAAATTGTCGGCAGAATGGGACCGTGGGGGCGCAGACGGCTTTGGCATTGCTGCTCGCCGCCGTCGGCGCCATCGTGGTGATGAACTGGGTCAGCGACCGCACCGGACTCCCCAGCGCGGGCCTGCTCACCCTCGTCGGCATCGGTTACGGGTTGCTGCCCGGGCCGAATGTCGGCCTGCGGCCCGACATCGTGATGACCTGCATATTGCCGCCTTTGCTCTACAACGCGGCGCTGGAGTCGTCGCTGGTCGGGATACGCCGCAACTTGCGCACGGTCATCAGCCTGTCGGTCATCCTCGTTCTGCTGACCGCGGCATCGGTCGGCGCCGCCTTCGCCCTGCTGGTCACCGGTGCGACGCTCGCGGCGGGTGCGGTGCTGGGCGCGGCGGTGGCACCCACCGACCCCGTGGCCGCGCTCGCGGTCGCCCGCAAGGTCGGCCTGCCGCTCAACATCGTCACCCTCATCGAAGGTGAGGGGCTGCTCAACGACGCGACGGCCCTCACCACCTTGTCGGTGGCCATCACCGTGGCCAGGGGTGCGGACTTCTCGTTCCCGTTCGCGATCCGGGAGTTCGCCCTGGCCGCCGTGGGAGGCCTGGCGATCGGGCTGGTGTTCGCTTGGTGCCGCCGCCTGTTGCGGCGGGTGCCGCACGATGTGATGACGGCCAACGCGATCTCGCTGGCCACACCGTTCCTGGCCTATCTGGCGGCCGAGAAGGTGCACGCGTCGGGTGTGCTGGCGGTTGTGGTGTGCGGGTTGGTCGTCGGGCACGACTCGCCGCGGTCGGAGTCCGGGGCGAGCCGGTTGCAGACCCGGGCCGTGTGGCGGTTGGCCAACTTCCTCCTCGAGGGCCTCGTTTTCCTGCTGATCGGTCAGCAGTTCCCGGCCATCCTCGACGGCCTGCGCGGCTACCCGGTGTCGACCATCGTCGTGGCGACCACCGTGACCACCGCGGCGGTGCTGCTGGTGCGGCCGCTGTGGCTGATGCTCACGCAGTCACTGCCCCGGTCACTGCACACCAGGCTCGGGAACGTCACGGGGACCGCCGACGATGACGACGACCATGACGAGCCGGCCCAAGCCCCTCCCCGGCGCGACCGCAACGCCGAGAGACTCAGTGGCCGTGAGATTTTCGTACTGAGCTGGGCCGGCACCCGAGGCGTCGTCAGCCTCGCCGCGATCTTCGCCGTGCCCTTCGCCACCGACAGCGGCGCACGGTTTCCCGTCCGGGATCTGTTGCTGTTCTGCACGTTGGTGGTCGTGCTGGTGACGCTGATCGGGCAGGGCAGCACTTTCGGGCCGGTCGTGCGTGCCCTCGGCGTTCACGCGAAGGCCGTGGACGAAGTGCGCCTGCGTAATCGGGCGCGCACGGCCGCCGTGCGCGCCGCCCTCGAGACCCTCGACGAGCTGGGTCACAAAAGCGAAGCGGACGCCAGGGCGATCGACGTTGTGCGAAGGCAGTTGCGCGCCCGGCTCGAGCGGTATCAACGTCGGCTCGATCTGCTGTCGGATTCCGACGACGTACCGAACTATCCCGAATACGAGGCGGCCGTCGCGATCCGGCGGGTGGCCATCGATGCCGAGCGCGACGAACTCGTGCGCTGGCGTGACGCGGGCATGCTGCCCGATCGGAGCCTTCGGGTGCTCGAACGCGAACTCGATCACGAAGAGGTGACGTTGCCGACCACCCGGCTCTGAGACCGGCGCGGCCGGTGAAGATCCCAATGCGGTTGCCGCCCAACGGTTATGACGGCGCAAGCCAAACCAGCGCGGCGACCGTCAGCGCCTGGGTCCCGGTGTCGAGGGTGGGCTGGATAACCGGCGCGAACGCGGGCGAATGGTTGACCGGGATGTCCTCGCTGGCGCGACCCGCGCTCACCGCCTGGTGATAGGTGTCGGGATCGGCGCCGCCGATACCCCAATAGCAGTAGGGCGTCCCCAGCGCCGTCGGAATGTCGCTGAAGTCCTCGCTCGCGGCCTGAAGCGGCAGCTCGCATGATCGCTCGCGGAAGAAATCGTCGAACGCGGCCCGCACCCGCTCGGTGACCGTGGAATCGTTGACCGTCGCCGGATAGTGATCGAAAAGCTCGAAGTCGGGATCCATCGGGGATCCGGACGCCTGGCATTCGGCGGTCACGATGCGCCGGATCGCATCCAGGACCCTGCCGCGGGTCTGCTCGCTGAAGGCGCGCAGGTTCAGCTCCAGCACGGCGTGGTCGCCGATGATGTTGCTCTTGGTTCCCGCCTCGATCCGGCCGATGGTCAGCACGGCCGAATCGGTCGGCGCGACCTCGCGGGAGACTACGGTCTGCAGCCGGATCACGATCATGGCGGCGAGCACCACCGGATCGACGGTGGCCTGGGGCATCGAGCCGTGGCCGCCGCGGCCATACACGGTGATCCGCATGCTGTCCGCGGTGGAGAGGACGGGCCCGGGTCGTGTGCCCACCCGACCGGCCGGAAAAGGCAGGACGTGCTGGGCGAGGGCGACGTCGACACGGCCGACCAGCGTTGCGAGATCGTCGTCGAGCATGGCGCGGGCGCCGTCACCGACCTCCTCGGCGGGAACAAGGCGATCACGGTGCCCTTCCACTCACCGCGGGCACCGGCCAGCAGCGCGGCCGCCCCGAGCAGGCAGGTCACGTGCACGTCGTGGCCGCAGGCGTGCATCACCGATACCCGGTTGCCGTCCGCATCGGTGGCGGTGGCGGTGCTGGCATACGGGAGGCCGGTGTCTTCCTTGACGGGCAGCGCATCCATGTCGGCCCGCAACAACACGGCCGGGCCGTCGCCATTGCGCAGAATCCCGACGACGCCGGTGCCGCCGATGCCGTCGTGCACGTCGTAGCCGAAGCCACCCAGCCGCCGGGCCACGGCCGCAGCGGTCTCGCGCTCCTGGTGTGACAGCTCCGGGTGTTGGTGCAGATTGCGGTAGAACTCCTCCTGCCAGGCACGGGCGTCACGCAGCCCCGCGAGCACCCGCGTGAACACCGAGTTAGCGGCTGTCCCCATCGTTGAGGCCCTCCTCCGTCTGGTGGTCCCGGGGCGCCGGCGGGCGGGAGCGCCGCCGCGAGAAAAGCGTCGGCGGCGACCAGGCACCCACGGCGGGCAACATCCAGCCACGCCACTGAGCAAGCCAGCACAGCACCGTCCCGGTCAGTGTGCCCACCAACAGCCCGGGGGTTGGGTGGTCGCGGTAGTTGAAGAGCACGAGCACGCCGCTCGCCGCGAGGGCGCAGGTGGCGTACAGGGTGTTTCCGCCGAAGATCCCCGGGACGCGACGCATCACGATGTCCCGCGTCGCTCCGCCGCCGACCGCGGAGATCGTGCCCAGCAGCAGCGCCGCCAGCCAGCCGAGCCCCACGGCCAGCGTCTTGTGCGCACCGGTTGCCGCCCAACATCCCAATGCCAGCGCGTCCACGATCGGCCATACCCAGTTCCACACCCGGCCCTCGACCCGGAAGGCGAACGCGAACGCCGCCCCGGCGAGGGCGGTCAGCAGATAGGCGTAGTCGGTGAGCGCGACCGGGGTGCCACGCTGCAGCAGAGTGTCGCGGAGCATGCCACCCCCCAGACCCGACAACACGGCGAGGGCCGCGAACCCGACGGGGTCCAGCTTCTCCTTCCGCGCGATCACGCCGGCCAGCAGGGCGTTGCCGAACACCCCGGTCAGGTCGACCGCACGGAACAGGTCCGCCATTGTCAGGCCGGCGGGCGTCACACCGAAACCCCTTTCCCCGGCCGGGCCGGGTATCCGCGCAGACCGGGCCGACGCACCTGGGCGCACGACCACCGGGTCTCACCGAAATTGCTGCGGTGCAACGGTGTTCGATGCAACATCGCGCTAGGGTTGGCCGGGTTTGAGCCGCACGAACAGGGCGTCGGCTTCGGTCAGCAGCGTGTCGCCGTCGGTCAGCCGGCCGGAGACGAAGATCTTGCGCCCGTCCACCCGGTCGACGCCGGCGTCAAACTGCAGCTCCTTTTCGATGGGCACGATGTTGCGGTAGTCGATCTTGAGGTAGGCCGTGCGCTGGCGCCGGCTCCCGGTGAGCAGAACCGCCGTCAGGCCGAGGACGGTGTCGAACAGCATGCCGAGCGAACCGCCGTGCACCGCGCCGTTGCGCCCCAGATGGAACCGGGCGAAACGCGCCCAGCCGTGCACGCGGCCGTCGTCACCCCTGCGGGCGGACATGGGAACCGTCAGGACGTTGCCGCGCATCGGCAGGTCCATGCGGCGGCCCGAGGGCGCCGCCCACTCGTCGGCGTCGTACGGGGCGAGCAACTCCGAGAGCTTCTCCAGCTGGTTCGCCGCCTCGGTGATCACCTGGTCGGGGGCGTCGACGGCGCGAGCGTGGTCCTGCAGCTTGCGCACGGCCTCGATGAACCGGCCGTAGTCGGGACCGCCCTTGGTCGTCGGTTCGGGCGGGTTGAACCCGCCGCCAGAGTGCCTGGCCTGTCCGCTACTCACCCGGACACCGTATCCGGTGGTCAGACGGTGTTCTGACCTCCCGCGGTCGACAGCGCCTCGAACTCGTCGTCGCTCAGCTCGATCTGGGCGGCGGCGACGTTCTCCTCCAGGTGCGCCACCTTGGACGTGCCCGGGATCGGCAGCATCACCGGCGACCGTTTCAGCAGCCAGGCCAGCGCCAGTTGGGACGCGCTCGCGTGGTGCTCGCCGGCGATGCGTTGCAGCGGGCCGTCGGGGGCGGCCAGCGGCCCGGCCGCCAGCGGGAACCACGGGATGAAGCCGATGCCCTGGCTGGTCGCGGCGTCCAGCAGCGGTTCGGCCCCGCGGGCGGACAGGTTGTACATGTTCTGCACCGAGACGATCTCGGTGATCCGCTGGGCCTCGGTGAGCTGATCGACGTTGACCTCGGACAGGCCGATGTGGCGGATCTTGCCCTCGTTCTTCAGCGCCAGCAGCTCGCCCACCTGGTCGGCCAGCGGAAAGTCACGGTCGATGCGGTGCAGCTGGAACAGGTCGATCGTGTCGACGCCCAGGCGGCGCAGGCTCATCTCGCATTCCTGGCGCAGATAGCTCGGGTTGCCCAGTGGGATCCAGACGTCGGGGCCGGTGCGCAGCAGACCCGCCTTGGTCGCGATGACCAAGCCGTCGTAGGGATGCAGCGCCTCGCGAATGATCTCCTCGGCGATGTACGGGCCATACGAGTCGGCGGTGTCGATGAAGTTCACGCCGAGTTCGACGGCGCGCCGCAGCACGCGGACCGCTTCGTCGCGGTCGGCGGGCGGGCCCCAGACGCCCTTGCCGGTCAGGCGCATGGCACCGAAGCCGAGCCGGTTGATGGTCAGGTCGCCGCCGAGTGTGAACGTTCCGGACGCTTGGCTTTTTGGTGCAACGGTTTCGGAGTTTTGTGCAGTCACTTTTACGACCGTACGCCGTAAATGTGGCCCCATCTCGGCGTGGCAAGCTGGACGGGTGGACTTGGGAGCGCTCGAGGAACTGCCGTTGACCTACCCCGAGGTGGGGGCGACCGCATCCGGCAATTTGCCCGCCGGATACGGCCACCTGCACACGGAGAAGCAGATCGGCACCGGGCAGCAGCGCTTCGAACGCGCCGCCGACGCCGTCATGCGCTGGGGCATGCAGCACGGCGCCGGCCTGCGGGTGCGGGCCAGCTCTGAGGTTGCCGAGGTCGGCACGGTCGTGGTGGTGCGCATGGGTTTTCTGCCCGCGCCATGCCGGGTGGTGTACGTCATCGACGAGCCCGACATCCGCGGATTCGCCTACGGCACACTGCCCGGACATCCGGAGTCAGGCGAGGAACGGTTCGTCGTCCGGCGGGACCCCGCGACCTCCGCGGTGTTCGCGGAGGTAACGGCGTTCTCGCGGCCGGCGACCTGGTGGAGCAAGGCCGCCAGGCCCGTGGTGTCGGTGGCTCAGCGCCTCATCGCCAAGCGCTATCTGCGTGGGGTCTGAGCCGGCAGCGCCGGCGTCCGCCGCCGAGTGTCACGCGAGCGTGTCTCCCGCCGCCGAGCGTCAGGCCAGCGTGGCTCCCGCCGTCGAGCCGGGGCTCCGCCCGCTTGCGGGGGACACGCCAGCGTCGCGGGTGGACGCTAGGAACCCCAGCGAGCCAGCAAACACTCTGCGCCCGAACACATTTCGTCGATCACCTCGGCCACCGACGCGTCGTCGCGGATCATCCCGACGCCCTGACCGGCGTCCACCGGGGCGACCCGGCGGTCGTCGGCGGCGATCGAGGCCTCGAGTTCGTCGCAGGCCTGCGGGTTGAGCGCGTCCTCCTTGCCGGTCCAGCGCTCGACGAAGTCGTTGGTCAACACCCGCGACGGGAACCGCGCGGGCCACGGCCGCGCCTGGGCGACGTCGAAGGCCCGGGTGACCGCGGTGTCGGTGGCCCGGGCCGCGATCAGCGCACGGCGGCTGCCGTCACCGGAGAGCGCCTCCGGACACGCGGCCAGGCGGGTGCCCACCCACGCCCCGCTCGCCCCGGCGGCCAGCACGGCGGCCAGGCTGCGCGCCGACGCCACGCCGCCCCCCGCGAGGACAGGCACCGAGACGGCGTCCAACACGGTGTCCAGCAACGGCAGCGTCGCCAGCGTCGTCTCACCGTGCCCGCCGCCCTCCGATCCGCGGGCCACCAGGATGTCGACGCCCGCGTCGGCCGCCTGGAGAGCGCCGAGGCCGTCGTAAACCTGTGTGGCGGTGGGGATTCCGGCGTCGTGCGCCTTCGCGACCCACGACCAGTCGGTCCCGAAACTGACCGACAGCAGGGCCGGACGCGCCGCCAGGGCATCCTCGAACAGGCCCGCCTCGGTACGCATCACCCAATCGACCAGGCCGATGCCGAACGTCCCACGCACGTGCTGCAGCTGGGTTTTCAGCAGTTCCCTCGTCGCCACGCTGCCCATGCCGACCATGCCCAGGCCGCCGGCCGCCGTGACCGCCGCGGCCAGCCGGCCCCCGGCGACCCCGCCCATCGGCGCGTTGACGATCGGTACCCGCAGCCCGAATTCCCTTGACCAGGGCGTCGAAAGCATGCGGCTAGTGAGCCGACGGCAGGGTCTTGAGCACCGTCAGCATGACCACCGAATCCTCGACCGCGCGCAGGGCGTGCCGCTCCGCCGGGATCGCGACGTAGTCGCCGGTTTTGCCTTCCCAAGCGTCATCACCGGCTGTCAGGCGCACGTGGCCCTGCAGCACCTGCAGCGTCGCCTCGCCGGGGCTGTCGTGTTCGGAAAGTTCATGCCCGCCAAGCAAAGCCAGCACAGTCTGCCGGAGCTCGTGGGTGTGGCCCCCATGGATGGTGTGGGCGGCCCGGCCGCTGTGGGTTTCCTTGGCCTCGGCCAGCTTTTCGGACGCGAGGCTGGTCAACGAAATCGATTCCATAGCTGAGTCCTTTGTGGTTGAGCGGACGCGATCACCCCGTCAGTAGCAGTATCCCCGCCGCGACAAGCGCGGCCACCTTGACCACCTCGAAGCCGACGTAGCCGTAGTGGGCCCGCGAGCGCGGCCCTTCGGACCCGGCGAGCACGCTGTCGGAGCGGCGCGTCAAACGGGGGCGCACGGCGATCAGCTGCAGGGCAAGCGCTCCCACCGCGACGAAAGCCGCCGCGGCGACACCCGCCGGCGTCGGGCCCGCGACCACGATCGCCGACAGCACAAGCGCGAAACAGACCTCGACGGTATTGAGGGCACGAAACACCAGCCGCCCGATGCCGAGCCCGACCTGCAACGTCACATTCGGTGCGCGGAACTTCAGCGGGGCCTCCAGGAACGAGATCGCCAGCACCATGCCGAGCCACACGAAGGTCACCGCGACGGCCACCGCGTGGCCGGTGCTCACTTGGCGGCCTTCTGCGGCTTCAGGTGCGCCAGGCAGAGATCGGGCTCGACGAACGCCTCGAGCCGGTCGACCGAGACGGGCGCGCCCCAGGTCTCCATGGCGCCCTGCATGAGGCCGAGGTGCACCGGACAGACGACGGTCGTCCGGTTCTCGGCCAGTTCCAGGAACGGGCAGTGCCGCAGCCCGACCTGTTGCTCCCCGTCGGCCGCCCGGCGCTCGGGCGCGAAGCCGAGTTCGTCGAGCATGTTGACCAGGTGGTCGATCGCGTCGTCGGCGCTGGGGGGATTCATCGGAACCGACTGCAGGCTGGCATCGAGCTTTCTCCCCCAGGCCCGCCCCGCGGCCACCGCCTTGGCGCCGGCGTCGGGCTCACCGGCGAACGCCGTGGCAAGCACCTCGGCGAGCAGGCGATAGTGCCGCGTCCCGCCGCGGTCCATCTGGCGGACCGCACGGAACATCAACGGTGGGCGGCCCGGCCCCTTGCGGTCCAGCTCGACGTGCTCGACCTGCCCGTCGCCGACCAGGCTGTCCAGGTGGAATCGGACGGTATTGGGGTGCACGCCCAGCACGTCGGCGATCGCGGCGATGCTCATGGGGTCGGGCGACGTCCGCAGCACCCGCAGCACCTCGCGGCGGCGGCTGGCGGACTCCCCGACCGACGTGCGCGGCACATTCACGGGTCCCTCACGCTCCTTCCGCTTGGTCGGCCCTCGGGTGAGCGGCCACCAAAGGCGTGTCTACACCGAGCGGACCCAACTTGGCCGCCCCACCCGGTGACCCGAGGGGGGCGTCTCGCCCCGGCAGCGTTTCGGTGAAGAACGCTTCATTGTCGGCCAGGTGCGGTTTGAGCTCGCCAGGCAGGTCGTCTTCGTAGTAAATGGCGTCTACGGGGCACACCGGCTCGCACGCTCCGCAATCCACGCATTCGTCGGGATGAATGTAGAGCGCCCGGCCACCTTCGTAGATACAGTCAACGGGGCACTCGTCCACACAGGCGCGGTCCAACACATCGATGCACGGGTTTCCGATCACGTACGTCATGCCCGACAGTTTACACAATAGTACTTGTAAAAACGAGGCAATTGGGAGCACCGGCCGGGGTTCATTTGGAAGACCCTGTGCGACAGGCTTTCTGATGGTCAAGCCGCCGACCGTCGCTCGGCTTCCCGAGGCGGACCGCGGCGGCGACCCGGTGGCGCGCATCTGGCCGCGGGCCCGGCCCGGCGAAGGCCACCGGCGCCCATAAACCCCGATGTCGAGCGCCTTCGTTTAAATGCTCTGAGCCGAAGCGGGTTTCGCGCCTTCCGGGTGGGCGAGCCGGTAGACCTCGATGAGCCGGGCCACATCGGTCGGTGTCACGATGCCGACGACCTGGCCGGCGTCGAAAACCAGGGCGCGGCTGCGCGGGCCGGCGGGGGCCATCCGCTCCAGCAGGGTGGTCAGCGGCTCCTGCGGTGCGCCGGAGGGCACCTCCTGCAGCGGCTGCGCGATCTCCGCCACGGTGGCGGTGGCGCGCCGCTCGGGTGCGACATCACGCAACTGCCGCAAGGTGATCAGACCCGAAATGGTCCCGCTCTGGTCGACGACGGGGTATGCGGAGTGCCGGTCGCCGAGCACATAGCGCTGGACGAAATCGTCGACGGTGATCCACCCGGGAGCGGTGTGCGGGCGGGCGGTCATCGCGTCGGCGACGCGCACTCCGGCAAACATCTGCTGGGTCGCAATCCGCGTCTCCTCTTCGCGGCTGGCGGCGAAGATGAACCAGCCGATGAACGCGAGCCAGACCCCACCCACCACACCGCCGAGCAGAAATTCGGCCAGCCCCAGCCCGATCAGGATGAAGGCGACCACCCGCCCGGCGTGGGCGGCGCCGATGCTTGCGCGGACGCTGTCGCCGTGGCGGCGCCAGAGGACGGCCCGCAAAACCCGGCCACCGTCCAACGGTGCGCCGGGCAGCAGATTGAACAGGCCCAGCAGCAGGTTGATGCCGGCCAACCAGGAGGCGACGCCGACCGCGATCGGCGCGGCGCCCACCTCCGGCAGGACAGCGACCAGGCCGCCGAAGACGGCGGCCAGCGCGAGGCTGGTGGCCGGCCCGGCGATCGCGATCCGGAACGCCGCCGTCGGCGTCTTCGCCTCACCGCCAAGGGTGGTGACTCCGCCGAACAGCCAGAGCGTCACGCTGCCCACGGGGACCCCCGCGCGGCGGGCGACGACGGCATGCGCGAGCTCGTGCGCCACCAGCGACGCCAACAGCACCAGCGCGCCGCACGCCCCGGCGACCCAGTAGGCGACGGGCGAATACCCTTTGACGCTGCCGGGCAGCATGCTGGCCAGGCTCCAGGTGAACAACCACAGGATCACCAGCACGCTCCAGTGGACCTTCACCGGGAAGCCGGCGATCCGCCCGATTGGGATCGCGTCGCGCACCTCGAACCTCCAAAGTCGTTGAGGGAAGCGGCCCGACTGCCGCCTCGTGTCCGAAAGTAGTGCGACGCGACTGTTACCACTAGGGCCGTTGGACCCCGGCGAACGCCGATCAAGCCGCCGGACGGCGGGGGCGGTGATGACTTTGGGCCCGATCCGCAATCTCCGCGTGACGGACTACCGGCGCCGTGTCACGTAATTTGGCATGCGGTTCCGGCTGAACAAAGGAGCATCGCGGGTATGGGTGGTATCCCACCGTTGTTGTTGACGGACTCTGACGTGGACGCCCTGGCTTGCGAGTTCCTTCAGTCGCGGTATCTCGGCCCGATCTACGCCGACTGGTCCCCCGATCGACGCCTCGACACGTTCCTGCGCCGCCGCGGCCTGTCTCGCGTAGCCGATGACGGCGACCTGTCCAACACCGTCTTGGAGCGCATCCTGGGCCAGGTCGGTCGGGCCCCCCGGCTGGCGCGCCATTAAACTTGCGGCGCAAGCAAATCGGGACGATTCGGACCACATCGACGCTCCGCCGATTCCCGCCACGACGGTCACACCGTTGCTCCCGCTCACGCCCCGCGGTCAGCCCACAGCGAGAGCGTCCTCCAGCTCGGCCAGGCACTCCTCGGTCAGCGGGATGAAGTTCTCGATGTCGGGTACCACGTCACGACCCGCGGCGTAGCCGAATCCGACCCGGTCGGCGTACAAGCACGTCGTGATGTTGAGTGCGTGACCGTCGTAGACCGTCGACACCGGATACAATCTGCCGATCTCACATGTCCGCGGACCGGCGGCCGAAATGTATTGGAACGGCGCGCGAATCGAGG
>NZ_LZJJ01000189.1:0-15743 GCF_001667625.1 Mycobacterium sp. E1715 | reverse complement strand
TCCCGCGATACGGGTTGAATCGCCCGTTAGACAAGAAACGTAGGCAGCATCCAGGGTCGAAGTCAACGGACTTCTCCTGTGATGTAGCTTTCAGATTCCGTATCGCGGGAATTGGAGGCATGGTGAACATCGCACAGGAAGCGCCCACCGCCGCGCGCTTCAGCGTCGAGGACAAGTCGCTTTTGATCACCGGCGCCACCGGCGCTTTGGGCAGCGTCGCGGCCCGGGCGCTCTCCGAAGCCGGCGCCCGGCTGACGCTGGCCGGTGGCAACGCCGCGGGCCTCGACGCACTCGGCATCGACGACGCCGCGGTGGTCGCGCGCCGGCCCGACACCCCGGCCGACGCCCGGGCCATGGTGGAGGCGGCGGTCGCCCGGCACGGGCGCCTCGACGGGGTGCTCGTCGCCTCGGGCATGAACCACGTCGCCCCCATCACCGAGATGGCGGTCGAGGACTTCGACAAGGTGATCGACGCCAACGCGCGGGGCGCCTGGCTGGTCTGCCAGGCGGCCGGACGGGTCCTGCTCGAGCAGGGGAGCGGCGGCAGCGTCGTGCTCGTTTCGTCGGTGCGCGGATCCCTGGGGCACGCCGCGGGCTACAGCGCCTACTGCCCGTCGAAGGGCGCCACCGACCTGCTGGCCAAGAGTTTGGCCGCCGAGTGGGGTCCGGCCGGCATCCGGGTGAACGCGCTCGCCCCAACGGTTTTCCGCTCGGAGCTTACGGAGTGGATGTACGCCGACGACGAGAAGGGCCGCGCGACCCGCGAGGCGATGTTCGCGCGAATCCCGTTGCGCCGCTTCGCCGAACCGGAGGACTTCGTCGGGGCACTGATCTATCTGCTGAGCGACGCGTCCAGTTTCTACACCGGCCAGGTGATGTACCTGGACGGCGGATACACGGCGTGCTGAAAGGAACCGACATGAGCATCACGTGGCCGCTCGGCGAGGCCGAATCGAAGCTGGAGTTCTACGACCTGTCCCACCCGTGGGGTCACGGCGTGCCGGCCTGGCCGTACTTCGAGGACGTCAAGATCGATCGTCTGCACAACATGGCCAAAAGCCGGGTGCTGACCCAAAAGATCACCACCGTAATGCATTCCGGCACCCACATCGATGCGCCCGCGCACGTCGTGGAGGGCACGCCCTTCCTGCACGAGATCCCGCTGAGCGCCTTCTTCGGCACCGGGGTCGTGGTGTCGATTCCCAAGGAGAAGTGGGGCGTGGTGACCGCCGACGACCTGGAGAGAGCCACGCCCGAAATCCGGCCCGGCGACATCGTCGTCGTCAACACCGGCTGGCATCACAAGTATGCCGACAGCGCGGAGTACTACGCCGACTCCCCGGGTTTCTACAAGGAGGCCGGCGAGTGGTTCGCTGCCAAGGGCGTCAAGGCCGTCGGCACCGACACCCAGGCGCTCGACCACCCGATGGCGACCTCGATCGCGCCACACGGACCCGCCGAACACACCGGCGGGCTATTGCCCTGGGCGGTAAGGGAATACGAGGAGCAAACCGGCCGCCGGGTGCTCGACGACTTCCCGGAATGGGAGCCGTGCCACCGCGCGATCCTGTCGAAGGGCATCTACGGCTTCGAGAACGTCGGCGGCGACCTGGACCAGGTCACCGGCAAGCGCGTCACCTTCGCGGCGTTCCCGTGGCGCTGGGTCGGCGGCGACGGCTGCATCGTGCGGCTGGTGGCGATCGTCGACCCCACCGGCGGCTACCGCATCGAGACGGGCCGGGCGGCGTGAGTTCCGACGGGGCCGGGATTCAGGTCATCGCCCGCGCGGCGGAGATGCTGCGGCTGCTGCAGGCGCACCCGGGTGGGCTCAGCCAGGCCGAGATCGGCGACCGGCTGGGCATGGCGCGTTCCACGGTCAGCCGGATCCTCAACGCGCTCGACGACGAGGGCCTGGTCGCCGCGCGCGGGGGCCGCGGCGGGTATCGGCTGGGGCCGGAGATCGCGCGGATGGCCGGCACCGTGCGCCTGGGCGTCGTAATGGACGTACACCCGTTCATGGAGGAGCTGTCGCGCGAGCTTGGGGAGACCGTCGACCTGTCGATCCTCGACGGGGACCGCGCGACCTTTGTGGACCAGGTGGTCTCGCCCCACCGATTGCGGGCGATCAGCGCGGTGGGTGAGTCGTTTCCGTTGCACTGCTGCGCCAACGGCAAGGCCATGCTGGCCGGCCTGCCGCCCGAGCACCTGCCGAGCCGACTGGCCCGGCTGACCCCGAACACCATCAGCGGCCCCGCGGCGCTGCGCAAGGAGCTCGAGCGGGTGCGGACCGAGGGCGTCGCGTACGACCGCGAGGAGCAGACCGAGGGCGTCTGCGCGGTGGGCGCGCTGCTCAAGGGCGCGACGGCGGACACGGTCGCGGTCAGTGTGCCCGTGCCGGCGCAGCGCTTCTACGGCCGCGAAGCCGAGCTCGCCGCGGCCCTGTTGGCCTGGGTCGAGAGGGTGGACGCCGCGCTGGGGAAGGTCGATTAGGAAGGTGGCCGGTCGGCTGCGGTAGGCTTTCGACCTGCTGCCGGTGATCCGGCGGCTCCGGGCTGTGGCGCAGTTTGGTAGCGCACTTGACTGGGGGTCAAGTGGTCGCAGGTTCAAATCCTGTCAGCCCGACAACATGAATACTTTGCCCGAAGCGTGGCTAGCCGAAACGTATGGCTGCATGCCCGGCGGCAAGATTAGCCACCGTACCGGGCCACGCGAGTTTCAGAACCCGGTGTGCCTAGCCATGAGACAGCAGATCAGGCGGCGGTGGACTGCATCCGGCGTTTTTGCTTAAGCATGGCTTTTGCGACGAGCATCGACAATGCGGGCGAGAACCGCTCCAGGTACCAGAATGCCTTCCACCGCGTCGGCAACACAATGATCGCGTCTCCCCGCAACACGGCACGAAGGGCGCGCTCGGCGAACCGTTCGGGTTTTGAAGTTTCTAGAAAGCGTTCTATTGGTCCCGGTGCCATCCCCCGATGTCTGTCCGTTAGCACCATCGGAGTCGAGACCATGCCAGGACAAAGCACCGATACCTGCACGCCATGGCGCTCGGCCTCGATGCGCAACGACTTGGAGATCCCGACAATGGCGTGCTTGGTGGCGGCGTAGCTGGCCGGCACTGCGCCGGTGGCGAGACCGGCGATCGAGGCTGTGTTCACGATGTGGCCCGAGTGCTGCCCGATCATGATCGGATAGACCGCCTGGATGCCGTGCACCACGCCGCGCAGGTTCACATCGAACACGTCGTTCCAGTCATCGAGCGTGTACGAGTCGACCTCACGGTCAACCAAAATGCCTGCGTTGTTAAACAGGTAGTCGATCCGCCCGGACTGCCCTACCGCGTCGGCGACGGCACGCTCAAACGATGGGTAGCAGCGCACATCCAGCTCAATCGCGTGCGCCTTTGTGCCACCCCGCTGAGGCGTTGCGCCAGGTCCCGCGCGGGGCCGACCTGACGATCGGCGATCCAGACCTCGGCGCCCCCATCGACCAAGTTGGTCGCCAACGCGGCGCCAATGCCGGACGCCCCGCCGGTAACGAATGCAACCTTGCCCGACACGGTCGATGCCATTGGCGAAAGATGATCGCTCGCCCTTGCAGGGTAATTGCCAGCCTGTCGGTCAGATAGTGGCACCGTCGGCGGCCTCTCGTCCGAAGTTCACGATTCAGCGCACCTGTCCGGGTCGATGTGCTCATCCGATGATGCGTGCCGTTCGTGGACCGGCAACGACGTCATCCGTGGATAGAGGATCGCTGGACCGAGCCATCGCGCAACAAAGCGGCGCAGTGCGCTTCCGTCGCGCTGCCGCTTTCCGGGATCGGTCAGGAGCGAATGCACTGTGCGCAAGGTCATTTCGGCAAGCTCATTGAGCGCGGTGGCGTCGAAACCGTGAAGCTGCCAATCGACGTCGAGGCGGTGGAAGGCCGACAAGCAGAAAATGATCGCTGTATCGGAGGTGAGCGAGGTGGCAGCTTCGCCCCCGGGTGGCCGGGTAAGTAGCTTCTCCAACTGTGGATCGCCGGTAAGGTTCTCCACTGCGAACGAGATGATTTCGACGATCGCAGTGACCGGGTCGCTGAGGCCGCTGACGTGGTCTACAACTTGGTCGATGAAACCGTTGACCGCACGCATCGCGCTGGCGATGAGCAGCGCGTCGGCGTTGGGAAAGTACCGGTATACCGTCTGACGAGTGACTCCGAGCCTTCGGGCGACGTCGGCAAGCCGTATCGCCGATCCGTGTTCAGCGATCACCTCGTCTACCGCATCCAGAATGCGGGCGATTGCCTCCTCGTCCGAGGCGGGTGTGACACCCGCCCAGCCGCGACTACGCATCCGCTGCCACAAGCATTTCGCTGTCGAACTCGATCTCAAGTGTCGTGGGGCCGGTCATTCCGAGCAGGGATTTCCACGGCGCCGGGGCGATGCGGTGGGGTGCGGTGAGACGTCGGGTGAGGATTGTGAGTGCTTCCGCCAATTCCCGGCGTGCGAGGTTCGCCCCCAGGCAGTAGTGCGCACCACCACCGAAAGTCAAAATCGCAGGTGAGTCGTTGCGGGCGATGTCGAAGCGATCGGCATCGTCATAAATCGCCGGATCACGGTTGGCCGCAAAGGTGTTCACGACGACCAAGGTGCCCGCCGGGAACGTGCAACCACCGAACTCGGCATCCTCGGTGGCGGCTCGCACTGCGATACAGACCGCGGGCGAGTGCCGCATGCTCTCCTCAACCGCCTGCATCGCAAGCTCTGGTTGCTCACCGAGCTTCGCCCATTGATCCGGATGCTCGCACAGCACCTGCACCGACGCGGCCAGTTGGTTTCGCGTCGTGTCCGTCCCCGCCATCAAGAAGCCAGCCACCAGCATGCGCAGTTCATCCAGATTGAGCCTGTCGCCCTCGCTTTCGGCGCGTATGAGCTCAGACAACAGATCATCAGTCAGATGCCTCCGGCGTGCGGCGACCATGTCATCCACGTAGGCGTCCAGTTCGCTCCACGACCGCATGATCGCGGCTTCATCGAAGGTGACGTCGGGCTGAAAGTTGAAAGCCTTGAAGATCTGGTCGGTCCACTGTGCGAAAAGATGCCAGTCTTCCCGAGGCGCACCGATCAGCGCACACATGATCGGGGTGGGATAGGGCCGCGCGATGTCGGTCACCACGTCGCAACGACCGGCCTCTACCACTTGATCGATCAGCTCGTTCACCACCTCGTGGATGGTGTCCTGAAGGCGTGCGGTCGAGCGGGGAGTGAACGCCCTGGACACCAGCTTGCGTAAGCGAGTATGTGGCGGACCGTCGAGACCGAGAAGGCTGCTCATCATCTTGTCGTATAGCGGACCTGAGGTGACGCCCTGCGCTGCCAGTGTGAGGCCGGGTGGCAAACGAAACCTGCTGTCGCGCAGGATATCCCGAGCCAAATCGTAAGTCAGTATTTCCGGACCGAGCGGGCCAATGGCGATGGGCGCACGCGATTGCGCAATTCGCACATCTTCGAGGATGTCCTGCGGAGTGGCGGTGAAGTCGTAGCTGAACGTGGGCAGGCCAGCTTCGAAGACGTTGGGAGCGGCGCTACTTACGTTCATCGCGATATCTCACATTCCATTGATGCCCCGACTGGCCAAGGCGCGGACAATTGCGCCTAAAGTGTATGACCATGACGCTGAGCTCGTCAACGCACAATGGTTTCCTCGCAGCTCATCATCCCTGCTGCCTGGCGAGGTCATACGGATTGTCGCCTGACGTCCGCGTCGCTGCGAGGGCAGTAGTTCATCGAGACCCTCGGTGCGGTCCGTCTCGCGCCAGACTGCCCGACGCCCACTTTCGCATCAGTCTCAAAGCGGTCGCGGCGACGTCGAGCGTCGTCCGACGCGAGTCGCGAACGCACCTCGGCGTGCAGGGCGCCCGTACCGCCATTCGGTCAATTGGCCGTGAATTTCCGTGCTTGTTCGTAGCTGTGCTTGGAAACGTTAATCCGTTGTGGCACAACGCTTAAGTAATACGCCCACAGACGCCTACGGATACTGCCGTTATGTCTGGGGGTCAGGTGGTCGCAGGTTCAAATCCTGACAGCCCGACAACACATCAGGAGTCAGCCACTCCGTTTCGTCAACCCTCGCCGGACGAATTCGGTTGCCGCGTGGATGATGGCAACTGTGGGGACAAAACCGTGCGCGGCGTTGATGGGTGAGCGTGCCGCTTAAGCGCGTCGACGAACTCAAGCCCGGCGACCGGATCCGGATGAAGATCGGGCACGCCACCGTCGTCGCCACCGAACCGCTGGGCGATGACCAGACTCTGCTCACGTTCCTCTATGGGACGAAGAGGCCCGCGGACAATGCCGTCACCGTGGACGTCCTCGACGATGACGAGTGGGGCTGGTAAATGAGGCGGCTACTGCGTGGCCACGAACGAGAAACTCCCGGTGGAGATCAGGTCCGGGTCGACGACGCAGCGGGTGCCGTCGACGTTCGGCTGTCCCGACGCCACCTTGGCCGCCGCCGCGGCACCGGCGGCATTGCGGGTGGGACCCCAGCCCCCGACCAAGCCGTGACCGTTGTCGGAGAGGGCCACACAGCCGCCGCGGCCTTCGGCGAGAACGTGGCAATCGGTTGCGCCGTGCTTCTCGGCGCAATGGCTGACCGCGTACGACTCGACGTCAGCCAGGCTGGCGTGACTGCCGCCGACGGTGACATCGACGGCGTGGGTGGAGTCCGACCCCGCGATCACGATGAAGCCGCCCTGGGCCTGTGCCGGCGCGGCCAGTCCGACGGCACAAACAGCAAGGATCACCGCGGGAACAAGAGGCTTGAACACATGCTTCCTTTCACATCGTGTTCCGGCAGAAGGCGTGCCGTACTCCTACGGTGCGGGTTCGACGGCGGGTGTGCGTCGTCATTAACAAGGCCTTGACACGGACGTAGCAAATCTTCACAGTGACCGGTCGGCGACCGCTGAGGCGCGAGGCGGCGCCGGCAGGCGACCGTTCCGCTGATGCTTTGCTGTGGCAACATTCCACGCCGTAAATGCGGAGAAGGTCGGGCGAACGCCCTAGGCGCCAAGGATGATGACGTCATGGACGTTGAACTGGGAGGCTGGCTGGCCGCCGGCGAATACTTCGACTACCTGGGCTTCAACATCTTCTACCGCGTCGAGGGCAGCGGACCCCCGCTGCTGCTGATCCACGGGTATCCGTTCAATTCCTTTGACTGGGCATCGATCTGGCCGAAACTCACGCAACGGTTCACCGTCATCGCGCCCGACATGATCGGCATGGGGTTTTCCGAGAAGCCGGTGGCCTACCAATACGCGGTGACCGACCATGCCGACATGCATGAGGCTTTGCTGGCGCACCTCAACGTCGGCAACGCGCACATCCTGGCCCATGACATCGGCGATTCGGTGGGCCAGGAGATGCTGGCTCGGCACGAGTTCGGTCAGCAAAGCTACGGCGCGCTGCGCATCGATTCGATCACGTGGCTCAACGGTGGAATGTTCATCGAGGCCTACACGCCCAGGACGGCGCAGAAGCTGATGTCCGGCACCCCGTTGGGCGACGTCTTGAGTCGCGTCCAGAACAGTCCCGTGTCCCGTCGGCTGCTGGAACCGACGCTGCGCGAGATGTTCGGTCCGAACACCAAGCCGACCCGGCACATGATGGAGGTGTTCAACCAGATCCTGGACTACAACGACGGCCGCCGCGTCCTGCACAAGGTCGGCCGGTTCATCAACGATCGCTACACCCACCGCAACCGCTGGGTGCGCGCCATGCGGCAGACCGCGGTTCCGATGCGGTTGATCGACGGGCCGATCGACCCCAACTCCGGGGCCCACATGGCGCGCCGCTACGCCGAGGTCATTCCCGAACCCGACGTGGTGATGCTCGCCGACGACATCGGGCACTGGCCACAGATCGAGGCGCCCGACGCGGTGGTGACGCACTTCCTCGCCCACGTCGACCGCGTCGCCGCCGGCTGAGCCAGAAGCGGTGGGCTAGCCGTGATGCGGCGGTCGCTCGTCGCGGAGCCGGCCCTCGTCCGACGCCGCGCGCATCTGCTCCTCGTCACCGAACCTCTCCAGATCCTCGGGCGTGACGCGCGCCCGCGGGGGCTTCGGCGAGGCCGGCGGCCGGGTTGGGGGTTCGGTGGGCACGAGGCGATTATCCGCGCCCCGGCCGACTACTGGAAAGCCGGGAGAATGGTGCCCGAATCCCGAATCTCCCAGATGCTGGCTTTGGTGATGCCGTCGAAGTTGATCTTGTTCAGCGTTGCCCGCGAATACGTGAGGTCGATCGCGACGTGCGTCGCGGTGTTGCCGTACGGGTCGGTCATCGGGAAGGTGCCCTGCACGTTCACCGCGGACGCGTCGGGATAGGTCGCCCTGGCGTATCTGAGGATGTCGATAGTGTCCGTCCGGGCGCCGTCCTTGATCATCTGCTCGGTGTAGTTGTCGCGGATGGCAAATCGCGCGTCGACCACGTCGCCGTCCGGGCCCGGGGTGGTGGTGAAGGTGACGCCATCGGGCTTCTTGGGACCGGCCGGTGTCGACGGCGCGGCCGCGGTCGATTCCGGCGGTCCCGCCGCGGCCGAACTGCTCGGAGGGGGCGATTGACCGTCCTTCTTCGGGTCGAAAACCCAGCTCTTGCCGACGATGACGAGGAGGACCAGGGCGCCCAGCGCCGCCAGGGCCAGGGCCGCCTTCCCGCCGGGGGAGTCCTTCTTCGGCGGTTCGGTGGAGAACGCCCACTCGGTGGTCCAGTTGGTGCCGTCGAAATACCGTTGCAGCCCGTGGCCCACCCCCGCGGGATCGGGATACCAGCCCGGCGCCGACTTAGGCGGGGGCGGCGCCTGTTCAGGTGGCATCTATCCATTTTCGTCGTGACGGGGGCATCTCGGCTACCGGCAGTCCTGACCTTTGGAAACGGGTCCGTTTCCTAAGCTGTCATGCTCGCACGCTTTCAGTCCTCGCGGTCGGGCTCGGTGAGTTCCGGCGCATTCTCACGGGTCGCCATCCCGCCCTCGCGGCCTTGATCCGCCGGACCCGGGGGGTCACCGTTCGGCCCGTCGTCGTCCTTCTTCGAATGCTTGCCCATCACAGCTCCCTTCGTCGACCGAAGGACTACCCGCGCCGTGCACCGTCGACGCGACGTGAACCCGAGATGGCCCGGGCGTGACGGTTCGGCGTGACGTCCGACGTTCGACGCGTCGGTGTGCCCGGTTCGGGCTATGAATCTAGGAGTGAGCAGCCACGTGAACCTGACCCAGCAGGAAAGTTCCTTGATCGGCGAGAGTCACCCCGAGGCCCTGACGCGCATGGACGAGCAGTCGCTGAAGGACCTGCAGAGCCGCCTCAGGCAAGCGCGGGAGAAGAACTTCAGCTTGTTGCGGCGGCAGGGTGCGGCCCGGGTGGAGGCCGAAGGCGCCCGCGGCGCGGTCCAGCCGGCCAGCGAGAAGCGCGGCGAAAAGGTGGAGATCTTCGACGCGGCGCTGGCCCGGGTGAGCGAGCGGCTGGGTTCCATAGCTGACGCCGGGCAGCCGGACAGCTAGACCGCAGCGGCCAAGTAGGCGGCCAGCGGGCGAAAATTCATGGTTTAGAAGTGGCATGCGTTGGGCACACAGCGCCATGATTGCGCGTCGCTTTTCCCGCTTCCTCGGTTGTGCGGTGGTCGGGGTGTCAAGCGCTGGCGCTTCGGTCCTTGCTTCCGCGATCCCGGTCGCCTCCGCCGGGCCGTGTCCGGACGTCCAGGTGGTGTTCGCCCGCGGTACCGACGACCCTCCGGGTCTTGGGCCGACCGGACAGGCATTCGTCGATTCCGTGCGCCCGCGCCTCGGCGCCAATTCGCTCGACGTGTATCCCGTCGACTACCCCGCCACCCATGACTGGACAAGCGCGGGGGAGGCGGGCGTCAGGGACGCGGGCGCCCACGTCGTCTCGATGGCCCGCGACTGCCCCAACACCAAGATGGTGCTCAGCGGCTATTCCCAGGGGGCCGCCGTGATGGGCTTCGTGACGTCGGCCGCGGTACCGGCCGGGATCGATCCGGCGAGCGTACCCAAACCGATGGACCCCGAGGTGGCCAACCACATCTCCTCGGTCGTGCTGTTCGCATTGCCCAGCGACAAGGCGATGAGCTTCTTCGGCGAGCCACCGGTCGTCATCGGCCCGCTCTATCAGGCCAAAACCATCCAGGTATGCGCTCCGGGGGACCCGATCTGCTCCGAGGGAATGAATTTCGCCGCGCACGACACGTACTCGACCAACACGGCGATGATTGACCAGGGTGCCGCGTTTGCGGCCGGTCGCCTTGGCGAAGGCCCCCGCGGTCCGGTAGGTGTAAGTCCCGGCGCGCCGACGACCGCCGTCGCGTTCCCGGGCCCCGCCCGTTGACTCGGGCTCGGGTCACGTGAGCCAAATCGAATATCAAGGCGCACAACCGCTTCCGCGTCCAAGTCGGATCGAGCGGCGGTGGGTTCGGACCGGCGCGAGCATAATCGGGTGGTGGACTCACACCGCGACGTCGTAGCGCAATTTCGCCGGCTCCATCAAGAGGGGTGTTTCGTCATCCCGAATCCGTGGGACGCCGGCTCCGCGATCGCGCTCGCCCGGCTCGGCTTCCCGGCGCTGGCCACGACGAGCGCCGGCCTGTGCTTCGCGCGCGGTCTGCCGGACACGGTGACCGCCCTCTCCGTCGACGACGCACTGGACAACATCGCCGAAATCGTGGCCGCGGTCAGCGTTCCCGTCAACGCGGACTTCCAGGCCGGTTACGCCACCGACGCCGGGGAGCTCGCCGACAATGTGGCGCGCTGCGTGGCCACCGGCGTGGCCGGGCTCTCCATCGAGGACGGCACGGGCAGCGACCGGGCGCCGCTCTTCGGACTGGCCGAGGCCACCGATCGCGTTCGCGCCGCGCGTTCGGCGATCGACGACTCGGGCGCCGACGTCATGTTGACCGGCCGCGCGGAGTGCTTCCTCTACGGCCACCCCGATCCGCTCGCCGAGGCGATCAGGCGGCTGCAGGCCTACGCCGAGGCGGGAGCCGAGGTGCTCTTCGCACCCGGCATTCGTAAGAAAGAGGACATCGCGGCCCTCGTCGACGCGGTGCGGCCGTATCCGGTCAACGTTCTGGTGTCGTCCGACACGGGGTCGACCGTGACCGATCTCGCGCAGCTAGGGGTGCGACGGATCAGCGTGGGCTCGGCCTTCAGCCGGGTCGCGTGGGGCGCGTTCCTGGCCGCCGCGCGAAAGCTGATCGAGGACGGGTCCTTTGGGGGACTGGCGGGAGCCAGCGGCTTCGACGAGCTCAATGGGCTGTTCACGGAACGGTCGAGCTAGGACACCTTCCGGAGATCGGCGAGGGAATTCTTCAGCCCACCGTCCAGCCGGATCTGCACCGCCGCCACCGCGACCATCACCGCGGCGGTCACCAGGTGCACGACCGCGTCGGTGACGTTGTTGGGAAAGGTGAAGACGAAGGCGACCTGGTGCGAGAAGAAGGCCCAAATGCCCGGCAGCGCACCGGCTATCGCGGCGATCAACAGATAGAGCACGGCCCACGACTTGCGCATCGCGAACACCAGACCCGGGGCGAACAGGGCGAGGCCGGCGACGGCGTGCCAGCCGTTGTAATCCATGCCGAGCAGTTGAACGGTCGGCGCCGTTGGCCCCGTGGCGAAGCTGGGATTGATGACGAGGCCGGCCACGGCCTGGACGACATGGAAAGCGCAGATGATCAGCAGCCCGATCTGGGCGAAACTCCACCTCACATTGCACCTCCTTGTGCACGGTGGGATAGCCCGAATACTACGCGCGGTAGTAGACCGTGACAACGGGTGCGGGCGCGATCGCTACGAAGTGCTGTTCCGTTCGATCCATTGGGTCATCGCGTCTTCGAGCGCGGTCGCGACCTCCACGCCGGCCGCGTCGGCGGCCTGCTCGAACCGCTCGACCAGCTCGGTGTGGATTGAGGCGCCCAACTTGGTGCGCGGCGGTTTCGGCTTCGGCGGCAGGTCTACGGGCACATGTCGCGCGACGGAGGCGTCGATGATTTCGCGAAGCGCGGGTATCTCGTCGAGCGCTTTGGTGAGTTCGTCGCGTTCGATGCGCAAGACCTCCGCCGGCCCCATCGTCGTCACGGTCGCGGAACGCAGTTTGCCCCGGTGCAGCGCCGATTCGCCGATCACCTCACCCGGCCCGAGCACGGCGATGCGGTCCCGGCCCGCGTAGACGCCCACCTCTCCGCTGAGCAGGATGTAGCAGGAGTCCGAGGGCGTCTGCTCGTGAATCAGCGGCAACGGGGCCGACGTCGAAGTGCGGTGAGCCACCCGGGCGAGGCGCTGCAGTTCGGCATCCGAGAACTTCTCGAAGGTGGCGTACTGGCGTAGCCGACGAGCGTCTTCCAGATATTGCTTCTCGTCGGCCTTCATAGCGAACTCCTGACGTGCGATGTGACGCTACATCGAGGAGCGTAACGCGGATGGGCGGCGTAACTCTAGATCCGGCCCCCGCCGGAAGACGTCGCAGTCAGTTCCGCCCGGGAAGCCTCATCACCGCACGCACCACAGGAACCAGCGACTTCTGCCACAGCGTGCTCGGAATGCCAAGGGGCGGATCGAGATTGAACACGCGGGCGGTTGCGATCGTCTGCGATTCGGTGTACTTCAGCAGTCCCTCGGGACCGTGCCGCCGGCCCACCCCGGACTGGCCCATCCCGCCCATCGGCGCGCTGAGGCTGCCCCAGGCGAACGCGTAACCCTCGTTGACGTTCACGGTCCCCGAGCGCAGCCGGGCGGCGATCTGCTGGCCCTCCGCGGAGGAGCCGGCGAACACGCTGGCGTTGAGCCCGTACTCGGTGTCGTTGGCCTTCTCGACCGCCTCGTCGACGTCGGCGACCGGGTAGATCGACACCACCGGCCCGAACGTCTCGTTGGCCGCGCACTCCATCTCGGGCGTTACGTCGGTGAGCACCGTCGGCTCGTAGAACAGCGGCCCGATGTCGGGTCGGGCTTTGCCGCCGGCAACCACCTTGGCGCCCTTGGCCTTTGCGTCGTCCACGTGGTCCGTCACGGTGTCCAGCTGCCCCCCGGAGATCAAGCTGCCCATGTCCACCGAGAAGTCATAGGCGGTCCCCAGCTTCATGCTCCGCACCGCGGCGCCGAACTTGCCTACGAATTCGTCGGCGATGTCCTTCTCGACATAGATCCGTTCGATGGAGATGCACAGCTGGCCCGCGTTGGAAAAGCATGCCCGGGTGGCCGCCTTGGCGGCCTTGTCGAGGTTGGCGCCCCGCGTGACGATCATCGCGTTCTTGCCCCCGAGCTCGGCGGAGAAGCCGATCAGCCGGCGGCCCGCGTGCTCGGCGAGTTGCCTGCCGGTGGCGGTCGAGCCGGTGAACATCAAGTAGTCGCAGTTGTCGATGATCGCCGTGCCGACCACCGAACCCGGCCCGGGGACGATCGCGTAGAGCGCGCGCGGCAGGCCGGCCTGATAGAGCAGCTCGGCGCAGGCCAGCGCGCAATACGGGGTCTGGCTGTCCGGCTTGAGTACCACCGCGTTGCCGGCCAGCAGTGCGGGCACCGAATCCGACGCCGTCAGCGTCATCGGGTAGTTCCACGGCGAAATGACCCCGACGACGCCCTTGGGCTGGTAACAGACCGTGGTCTTGCCGACGCCCGGGAGCAGCGACTGCACCGTGCGCGGCTTGAGCAGGTCGGCGGAGACCCGCACGTAGTAGTTCGCGTTCGCCATCAGGTCGACGATTTCTTCCTGCGCCGCCCAGCGGGCCTTGCCGGCCTCGGCCTGCAGCAGGTCCATCAGGAACTCGCGGTGCTCGACCACCAGGTCGCGATAGCGGCTGATGACGTCGATGCGCTCGGCGACGGGACGCGCCGCCCACTCGATCTGCGCCGCGCGCGCTTCGGCGAACGCCGCCTCGACGTCGTCGGCCGTCCCGATCGGGATCGTGGTCAGGGGTTTACCGGTGAAGACCTCGTCGATCGTCTTCGTCGGGCGCGCGGCGAGATCCTTGATCGCGGCCAGCTGACGCAAGCGGTCGAACACCTCGGCTGACGGTGCGGGCATGTCGTTACCTCCCAATGAGCACGGCGGCCAGGCCACCAGCCTATCCGTCTGGAACGCCGCGGCGGCCGTCACATGCGCCCGTACGCGAGCGCCATGACGAGGAAGAGCGCTGCGAACAGAAGCAACATCATTGCCAACGGGTCGATCAGCTCGAACAGCATGTGATCACAACCGCTCGATGCCGGGCACTAGTTGGTGCTCGCGAGGTAGGCCCCGTACGGCACCGCGTCCAGCAGCGTGACGGTCAGCCCGACGCCGCTGGGCAGTAGGTAGGCGCGCCGCTCACCGGGACGTGCGCCTGCGATCGCGGAGCCGAGCGGGGAATTGGTCGAGTAGACCTCCACGTCGCCGTGCTCGGCGCCGCGGGCACCCAGCAGGAAGGTCTCGATGTCGCCGGTGTCGTCGTAGCGCACCGTCAAAACCATCCCGGGTTCGGCGATTCCGTCGTCGGGGGGATCCTCGCCGACTACGGCGTGGGCCAACAGATCCTGAATCCGTTGCATCCGCAGCCGCCAGGCGCGCCGCACCGCGACGGCGTTCCCATCGGCGTCATCGCCGACCGCGTCGCCGTCGCAGAGTTCGCGCAGGGTGGCCAGTTCTTGCCGCAGCCGCACGTAGGCCTGCGGCGTAAGCCAAGTGGGTTGCACGCTGGTCATGTTCGTTTCCTTTCTCATGCGTCAGCGAGGATCAATGGTCCCCTACGGGACACGTTGCGCGCCTTGGCATTGCGTGATGGGCCGGGGTAGGGAGCCGCGTTGAGCAGCGTCACGAGCCGGCCCGTCTCGTGGGGGATCGCGTAGATGCGTTGCTCGCCGGGGCGAGCGCCGGCGATGCACCGGCCCAGCGGCGACGCCATCGAATACACGTTGATGTCGGCGTCCTCGGCGCCGCGGCGGCCGAGCAGCAGCGTCTCCGTTTCACCGCTGGCGTCGTAGCGAATGGTCAGCACCATGCCCGGGCCCGCGGTCCTTTCGCGCGCGGGGTCGTCACGGACGGCGGCGGTGGCCAACAGGTCTTCGATCTCGCGGATGCGTTCCCGCCGCGCCGCGGGGCGGGCCGCGCGGTCACCGCCGTAATCCATGGCGTCGTCGGGGACTTCGATGCTGCGCTGGGAGCGCAACGCGGCGAGTTCGTCCTGTAATCGGCGGCGCTGCCGCGAAGTGATGTAGGCCGGGGTGAAACTGGTCATCTGTTATTTCCTTCCTCGAGTAGGGTGTCGTCAGGGGCGGGCCGTCGTGTGGCAGCCGTCCCTGACGACGCGAAGCCCGCGCCGGGCAGGTCTTGATCGGGCCGTGTTGCGCCAGATAAGCTGTGCGTCAACCAATCTCCGTTTTCGGGCCTCGACTCTTAACTCCATGGTGACCCATGTTGCGGTCGGGGCGCTTGACCGGATCGAACAATGCCGGTGTGGGCCATTGTCGAGGGCCGACAACACGCTCGCCGTATCGCCGCCCTCAGCTCACTGCGGGCCGACGAGCCGGTCGAAGTCGTGTTGCCATCTCGCGTAACGGATTCGGTCGAGGGCATAGCGGGCGCCGGCGAAGGAGGCCGCGACGGGCAGGGTCACGGCGAGCCAGATCGCCACGGCGATCGCGACCGCCTCGTCGGCCGGTGACATCTTCGGCCGGGTAACCGGCGCGCCCCGGTCGTCGACCCAAATGTCTATCTGG
>NZ_LZJJ01000188.1:0-3789 GCF_001667625.1 Mycobacterium sp. E1715 | reverse complement strand
CCCTGCACATCGTCGGACCCAACATGGCCACCCAGCCCTACGGCATCGGGGTCAACCTGACCAACACCGGGCTGGTCCGGTTCGTCAACGGCACCCTGGAGCGGATCCGCCGGGACGGCACGTGGAACACGTTGTACCGCAAGTGGTTGACGGTGCTGGGGCCCGCGCCCGCGCCACCGACGCCGAGGTATCTGGACTGATGGCCGAGTCGGAGAAGATCGAGCAGCCGGAAACCGGCGCCGACGAAAGCCCGGGCACCCAGCCGCCGGACACGCAGGGCGGCTGCCCGACCACGGGGCGCATCCAGGCCACCCAGGCGCTGTTCCGACCCGACTTCGACGATGGCGACGACGACTTTCCGCACATCTCGCTGGGCACCCTGGACAGCGATCCGCAAGACCGGGTGACGGTGGGGACGCGGGTGCTGCCACCGGTCCGCCACCTCGGCGGCGGCCTGGTCGAGATTCCGCGGGTGCGCGACATCGACCCGCTCGAGGCCCTGATGACCAGCCCGGTGGTGCCGGAGGGCAAGCGGTTCTGCTGGAACTGCGGGAAACCGGTCGGCCGGTCCGGCAAGGAGGGCAAGGGCAAGTCGGAGGGCTGGTGCCCCGCCTGCGGCAGCGCGTATTCGTTTCTGCCACAGCTGAACCCGGGTGACATCGTCGCCAACCAGTACGAGGTCAAGGGCTGCATCGCGCACGGCGGGCTGGGATGGGTGTACCTGGCGGTCGACCACAACGTCAACGACCGCCCGGTGGTGCTCAAGGGCCTGGTGCATTCGGGCGACGCCGAGGCGCAGGCGATCGCGATGGCCGAACGGCAGTTCCTCGCCGAGGTGGTCCACCCGCAGATCGTGCAGATCTTCAACTTCGTCGAGCACAAGGACCGCGGCGGCAACCCGGTCGGCTACATCGTCATGGAGTACATCGGCGGGCAGCCGCTCAAGCACGGCAAGGACAAGAAGCTCCCCGTCGCCGAGGCCATCGCCTACCTGCTGGAGATCCTGCCGGCGCTGACGTATCTGCACTCGATCGGCTTGGTCTACAACGACCTCAAGCCGGAGAACATCATGCTGACCGAGGAGCAGCTGAAGCTGATCGACCTGGGGGCGGTGTCGCGCGTCAACTCGTTCGGCTACCTCTACGGCACGCCGGGATTCCAGGCGCCCGAGATCGTGCGGACCGGCCCGACGGTCGCGACCGACATCTACACCGTGGGGCGCACCCTCGCGGCGCTGACGGTGAACCTGCCCACCCGCAACGGCCGCTACGTCGACGGCCTGCCCGACGACGACCCCGTGCTGGCGACCTACGACTCGTACCGGCGGTTGCTGCGCCGCGCCATTGACCCCGACCCGCGGCGCCGATTCGCCAGCACCGAAGAGTTGTCCGCCCAGCTGATGGGCGTGCTGCGGGAGGTCGTCGCCCAGGACACCGGCGTGCCGCGGCCGGGCCTGTCGACCATCTTCAGCCCGAGCCGCTCGACGTTCGGGGTGGACCTGCTGGTCGCGCACACCGACGTCTACCTGGACGGCCAGGTCCACTCGGAGCGGCTGACGGCCCGCGAGATCGTCACGGCGCTACAGGTGCCGCTGGTCGACCCGGCCGACGTCGCCGCCCCCGTGCTGCAGGCGACGGTCCTCTCTCAGCCGGTGCAGACCCTGGATTCGTTGCGCGCGGCCCGCCACGGCACGCTGGACGCCGACGGCGTCGAGGTGTCCGAGTCGACCGAGTTGCCGCTGATGGAGGTTCGCGCGCTGCTCGACCTGGGCGACGTGGCCAAGGCCACCCGGAAGCTGGACGACCTGGCCGAGCGGGTTGGCTGGCAGTGGCGGCTGGTTTGGTATCGGGCCGTCGCCGAGCTGCTCACCGGCGACTACGACTCCGCCAGAACGCATTTCACCGAGGTACTGGACACCTTCCCCGGCGAGCTGGCGCCCAAGCTGGCGTTGGCGGCCACCGCCGAGCTGGCCGGTGACGTCGATGAGCAGAGGTACTACCAGACGGTGTGGAAGACCAACGACGGGGTGATCTCGGCGGCCTTCGGGCTGGCCAGATGGCTGTCCGCCGAGGGCGATCGCGCCGGCGCGGTGCGCACGCTCGACGAGGTGCCGCCCACCTCAAGGCATTTCACCACCGCGCGGCTGACGAGTGCGGTGACCCTGCTGTCCGGTCGGTCGAAGAGCGAGATCACCGAGGAGGACATCCGCGACGCCGCCCGGCGGGTGGAGGCGCTGCCCCCGACCGAACCGCGGGTGCTGCAGATCCGCGCGCTGGTGCTGGGCTGTGCGATGGACTGGCTGGAGGACAACAGGGCCAGCACCAATCACATTCTGGGTTTCCCGTTCACCGAGCACGGGCTGCGCCTGGGCGTCGAGGCCGCGCTGCGCAACCTCGCCCGGGTGGCGCCCACCCAGCGGCACCGCTATGCGTTGGTGGACATGGCGAACCGGGTGCGGCCGACGAGCACGTTCTGAGTTGCGCCCTTGGCGCGATCGCGTGTGCGTCCAGGGCGGCGACACGCCGTACGGCCCCACCCTGAGCGCACGCTCAAAGCCCTGAGCGCACACGCGATGCCGCCAGCGCGGCGCGAACCCGCCGCACGATCGCGGCCGGCCGGTCCTCGGCGACCACCCGGACGACGATCCAGCCCAACTCCTCGAGCATCTCGGCGCGCCGAATGTCCTTGACGTATTGCCGCCGGTCGGTGCGGTGTTGGTCGCCGTCGTATTCGACCGCCACCAGGTGCTCCTCCCAGCCCATGTCGAGGTAGGCGAAGGGAATGCCGTCGTCGGCTAGCACCGGGATCTGTGTTTGGGGCCGCGGCAGGCCACCGTCGATCAGGAGCAGCCGCAGGCAGCTCTCCCTGGGCGACTGCGACCCGGGGTCGAACAGCGCCAGCGCGGCTTCCAGGCGCCGCAGGCCGGGCGAGCCGGGATGGCATCCCGCGACGCGCAGCACGTCGTCGGCCTTGAAGCCCGTCGCCCGGGCCAGTGCGTCCAGCCGCGCGACGGCCGAGCGCACAGCCCCGCGCCGGCCGATGTCGAAGGCGGTGCGCTCGGGCGTGCTGACCGGGTAGCCGCCGACGAGCTGCGTCTCGCCGTCCAGCAGCACACCGCGCCGCGTCAGCACGCCGCGCGGCGGGCGGCCGTTGGCATGCGCCAGCTCGACGGGCACGTCGTCGGGAATCCATTCGGCGCCATGCAGTCTGGCGGCGGCGGCCCCGACCACCGTCGCCCGGCGCCCCGACCACAGCCAGGCCGCCCGGATGCGCAGCTCCAGCGAGAGCTGGGCGTCGTCGGGCAGGTAGACGTTCGGGAAGACGGGGCGGTAACGGGCCCGCAGTTCATGGCGGCTCAGCACGCCCGACCGCAGGGCCTCGCTGCCGAGGAAGGGTTGTTCCATGCCGGGAAGGTTCGCACCGCACCGCAGAGCCTCGTGTGCGGCCATCCACAGGGAAAACATAGGTCCATGCCGCAGAGTTGACCCATGCCTGGGCAGTCCACCGCATGGGTCAGCACGGCCCGCGCGCTACGGCGAGCCGGGTTCGGGGTGACCGGACCCGAGGTGGACGCCGCACTGGGCGGCGACTGGCCAACTTACGTCGACGCCATGCTGGCCGCGAATCCCGATGCCGACCCGGGAGCGATCGCCAGCCCGATGCCGACGTTGACGCCACCCCGACCGCCCGGAAAGTCCGCCGCGCCCGCGGCCCGCAAGCAGTACAACCAGCAGCTCTCCGAGCAGCAGCGCGCGTTGTCCGACTGGTGGCTGCACCGCATGGTCAGCG
>NZ_LZJJ01000187.1:0-13195 GCF_001667625.1 Mycobacterium sp. E1715 | reverse complement strand
GCCGGTGCAGGGCCGGGGCGGGAGCCCGCTCCTCACCGGCGAGGCGTTCGGCGGTTTCCAGCATCGCGCACCCGCAGGTGTAGCGGCCGTAATCGCTGACGATGTCGGTGGCGAACGCGTCGATCGAAACCACCTGGGTGACGATGTCGAGATTGCGGCCGGGATGCAGCTGCGCGTCGATGTGTGCGAATGGCTCCAGGCGTGCGCCGAATTTGCTGCGGGTGCGCGATGCTGGAAACCGCCGAACGCCTCGCCGGTGAGGAGCGGGCTCCCGCCCCGGCCCTGCACCGGCTCACGGTGAGCGCGCTGCGGGCGGTGGCCGACGGCCGCCGGTCCCGGGACCTGCTGCTGGACGCCTACCTGCTGCGCGCCATGGGCATCGCCGGATGGGCGCCGGCGCTGACCGAGTGCGCGCGGTGCGCCACACCGGGACCGCACCGGGCGTTCCATGTCGGCGCCGGGGGCAGCGTGTGCCCGCACTGCCGTCCGGCCGGTTCGACGACACCGCCGCCGGGCGTGCTGGACCTGATGTCCGCGCTGCACGACGGCGATTGGGAGTTCGCCGAAAAGGCCACGCAATCGCACCGCAGCTACGTCAGCGGGCTGGTGGCCGCGCACCTGCAATGGCACCTGGAGCGGCAGCTCAAAACGTTGCCACTGGTGGAACGGACGTATCACGTCGACCGCACCATCGCCGAACGACGTGCAGCAGCGCTGATCGAGCAGGATTTGGACTGTGGCTAGCAAGGCCGAGCGGAAGTCGGCGTCCGCCGCCTTCCCGCAGCTGCCTCCCGCCCCCGACGACTATCCGGTCTTCCCCGAAAGGTCGACCTGGCCGGTGGTATTTCCCGAGCTGCCGCCTGCCCCAGGCGGTGGCCCGAGCCGGCCGCCACAGCACATCTCGAAAGCGGCGGCGCCCCGGATCCCGGCCGACCGACTGCCCAATCATGTGGCGATCGTGATGGACGGCAACGGCCGCTGGGCCACCCAACGCGGGCTTACCCGTACCGACGGCCACAAGGCGGGCGAGGCGGTCGTCATTGACATCGTCTGTGGCGCAATTGAAGTGGGGATCAAGTGGCTCAGCCTGTACGCCTTCTCCACCGAGAACTGGAAGCGTTCACCCGAGGAGGTCCGTTTCCTCATGGGCTTCAACCGCGATGTGGTGCGCATGCGCCGGGTGAACCTCAAGACCATAGGGGTCAAGATCCGCTGGGTGGGTTCGCGCCCACGCCTGTGGCGCAGCGTGATCAATGAATTGGCGATCGCGGAAGAGATGACTAAGGACAACGACGTCATCACCGTCAACTACTGTGTCAACTACGGGGGCCGCGCCGAAATCGCCGAAGCCACAAAAGAAATCGCCCGCTTGGCAGCCGCGGGCCGGCTGAACCCCGAGCGCATCACCGAGGCGACGGTGGCGCAGCACCTGCAGCGACCCGACATCCCCGACGTCGATCTTTTCCTGCGAAGCTCGGGGGAGCAGCGGTCCAGCAATTTCATGCTGTGGCAGGCCGCCTATGCGGAGTACATCTTCCAGGACAAACTGTGGCCCGACTACGACCGTCGCGACCTCTGGGCTGCCTGCGAGGAATACGCTTCTCGCAATCGAAGATTCGGAAGCGCGTAGTGGGGACCGCAACGGGTCCTCACGGAGAGGATCCGATGCCATCACTGCAGGATCGTCTGGCGACGGTGCTCGGCGAAGTCCTTCCGGTCGAGGAGGAAACCGACGGGGCCCTGACCGTGCGCCATGGGGGGACCATCGCCTCGTTACGGGTGGTGAACATCGCCGACGACCTCGACCTGGTGTCGTTGACGCAGGTCGTGGCCTGGGATCTGCCGCTGACCAAGAAGATCAGCGATCAGGTAGCCAGACAGGCCCGCGAGAGCAACTTCGGCAGCGTCACGCTCGTCGAGAAGATCAACGATAAAGCCGTGCAACGTAATTCGGGCAAGAGCGCTGCCAAAAGCGCCGACGTGATGCTGCGCTATAACTTTCCCGGCGCCGGCCTGAGCGATCACGCGCTGCGCACTCTGGTTCTGCTGGTGCTGGATTCGGGCGCCGGGATACGTCGCACGTTGACGGGTTAGGGCCCTAGGACACCGCCGATTCGGTCAGCGCGACGGTGACCGATTCCCGGCCGTTGTCGCCGACGCGGGTCCGCAGCAACGAGCCCAGGCGATCTCGATCGTGCCGAGCCGGTCGAGTCGAGTCGACGAACCGCTCGACGACCTCGACGAAGCGATCCGGGTCGTCCTTGAACGGCATGTGCCCCGAGTTTTCGAAGATCTCCAAGCGTGACCCGGGTATCGCGTCATGGGCTGTCCGGGCATGGTCTACCGGGATCACGAAATCGTCCTCGCCCCAGATCACTTGCACCGGAATGGGTTGCGCCAGATAGCTTCGGTCCAGCATGGTGACGAATTGGCCGCGCCTGTCCACCACGGATCGCAACGTGCGCGCGAACGCCGAGAGTGCGCGCGGGTCCCGGAAGCCCTCGAGCAGATTCACCACGTCGCCGATGTCGTGCCCGAGGTTGGTGGGGCCCAGCACGGTCGCCATGGCCCGCCCGAACAGTCGCATCGCCGGCATCACGCCCGGAATGCGCAGCATGGCCAGGGCCTCGCTGCCCATCGGCATCGCCGCCAACCGCAGGGCCATGCTTACCTCCTGGGCCACGCCACCGCTGCTGACCAGCACGATGCGCTCGACCAGCTCCGGGTATTGATAGGCGAATTGCATTGCCACACCGCCACCGAACGAATGCCCGACCAGGGTGACGCGATCGATGTCAAGCGCGGCAAGCAGGTCTCGCATGCCGTTCGCGAAGGCCGCCAGGGAGTAGTCGGCGCGTGGTTTGTCCGATTCCCCGTGTCCCAGCAGATCCGGTGCGATCACGGTAAACCGCTGCGCGAGTTTGGCGTGTACGGGCTCCCATGACGTGGACTTGTCGCCGACGCCGTGGATCAGCAGCAGGGCCGGTCCCGACCCGGCGACCCGGAAGGCGCGCCGGTGGCCATGGATGGTGCGAAATTGCAGTGACGGAGCCTCGACGTCGCGCACGGGCCGCAGATGGGGCGATGGGTGGTTCCGCATGGTGCTCACTTCCCTGGAGTTCTTGCTTGGCTCGGCCCGTGGGCCACTCATCGGGTAGGAGCACGCGGCGGGCGCGTGTCGGACACTTTTTCTTCAGAACTTTTTTCAGACGTGCCGCGGTCGGTCGGCCCGGGTCAACCTACGACCCGCACTGTGAACACGTGCCGAAGATCTCGATGGTGTGGCTGACGTCGGAATAGCCGTGCTTGGCGGCGATTTGCGCCGCCCACTGCTCGACCTCGTGGTCGCCGACTTCGATGGTGGAACCACAGCTGCGGCACACCAGGTGGTGATGGTGATGCTCGGAACACCTGCGGTAGACCGACTCACCGGTGTCGGTCCGCAGCGTGTCGACCATTCCCGCCGCCGCCATGGATTGCAACGTCCGGTAGACGGTGGTCAGCCCAATGTTCTCACCGCGGCGGCGAAGCTCGTCGTGCAACTCCTGCGCCGAGCGGAAGTCGTCGAGGGTGTCCATCAGCGTCGAAATCGCCGCTCGCTGCCGGGTCGAACGCACGCTCGTGCCGGTCAAAGCGTGTCCTCGCTCGCGTGCGCGACGGCGTCCACCACGATGTGCGCCAGGTGGTGGTCGGCAAGCCGGTACAGCACCTCGCGGCCGGACCGTTCGCCGGTGACGACGCCGGCGGCCTTGAGAATCTTCAGGTGCTGGCTCACCAGTGGCTGCGGCACACCGAGCGCGTCGACCAGCTCGTGCACGCAGCGGTGGGATTCGCGCAGCTGCAGCACGATGGCGATCCGCACGGGTGCGGCGAGCGCGCGCAGCAGCTCGCCGGCGGCGTCGAGGATCTCCCGCGGCGGCGGCACGGGGTAGTCGGCCAGCGCGCCGGACCCGGTTCCGCCGTGCTCGTGGGCCACCACGCTCAGGTCACCCGCGGTGGTCGGCATCGGGGAAGGCGGAGAGGGGGACATCGCCATGGGAGAGAGTCATCACCTCGGAAAGTGCCAGGTTGTGGGCGGGATCCGCCGGGAGGTCTCGCGGGCGGCCGACCTCCACTGTCACATGCATGATGACGCATGTCAAAGACCCCGGCGCCGATCGTTACCATGACTGATGCTCTGCGCGCGGCGGTCGATCGCCGCGCGTGCCCGATCAAACCCGGAAAGGGAGTGCACCACGCCGTGGCGTCCGTCATCGACACCGTAGTCAACCTGGCCAAACGGCGCGGCTTCGTCTTTCCCTCGGGCGAGATTTACGGCGGCACCCGCTCGGCGTGGGACTACGGCCCGCTGGGCGTGGAACTCAAGGAAAACATCAAACGGCAGTGGTGGCGGTCGGTGGTCACCGGGCGCGACGACGTAGTGGGAATCGATTCGTCGATCATCCTGCCGCGGCAGGTCTGGGTGGCGTCCGGCCACGTCGAGGTCTTTCACGATCCGTTGGTCGAGTGCCTGAACTGCCACCACCGGCATCGCCAGGACCACATGCAGGAGGCCTACGCGGCCAAAAAGGGGATCGACGACCCCGACACGGTGCCGATGACCGAGATCGTCTGCCCGGATTGCGGCACGAAGGGCCAGTGGACGGAGCCACGCGAGTTCAACATGATGCTCAAGACCCACCTCGGGCCGATCGAGACCGAGGAGGGTCTGCACTATCTGCGCCCGGAGACCGCGCAGGGCATCTTCGTCAATTTCGCCAACATCGTCACCACGGCGCGCAAGAAACCGCCATTCGGCATCGGCCAGATCGGCAAGAGTTTTCGCAACGAGATCACGCCGGGCAACTTCATTTTCCGAACGCGCGAGTTCGAGCAAATGGAAATGGAGTTCTTCGTCGAGCCTTCCACCGCGAAGGAATGGCACCAGTATTGGATCGACACCCGGCTGCAATGGTATGTCGATCTGGGTATCGATCCGGAGAATCTGCGGCTGTTCGAGCATCCCCCGGAGAAGCTTTCGCATTACTCCGATCGCACCGTCGACATCGAGTACAAGTTCGGATTCGCCGGCAACCCGTGGGGCGAGCTGGAAGGCGTCGCCAACCGCACCGATTTCGACTTGTCAACCCACGCAAAGCATTCCGGTGCCGACCTGTCCTACTACGACCAAGTCAGCGACACCCGCTACACCCCCTACGTCATCGAACCGGCCGCCGGTCTGACGCGGTCCTTCATGGCGTTTCTGATCGACGCCTACAACGAGGACGAAGCGCCCAACGCCAAGGGTGTGCTGGAGAAGCGGACGGTGCTGCGGTTGGACCCCCGACTGGCCCCGGTGAAAGCCGCCGTGCTGCCGTTGTCCCGACACGCCGACCTGAGCCCGAAGGCCCGTGATCTGGCCGCCGAATTGCGGGCATGCTGGAACATCGACTTCGACGACGCCGGCGCGATCGGGCGGCGCTACCGGCGCCAGGACGAGGTGGGGACGCCGTTCTGCGTGACTGTGGATTTCGATTCGCTCGAAGACAACGCCGTCACGGTGCGCCAGCGCGACGACATGACGCAGGATCGCGTCCCGATGAACGCCGTGGCCGACTATCTCGCCGCACGGCTCAAGGGCTGCTGACCGGCGGCTGTTCGCGTTCTCAGGACACTTGTCCGGTTAGTCGGCGCGCTCGCCACGCCGGGGTATTAAACGTTTGATAAAAAGCCGCTTCTGGGTAGCCGATTGGCTTAGGCTCATAAAGCGAATGTTGCTCACGTGTCTAGTCGGCATGGGTGGTGTCGGGTTCGTATGCGTGTAGTGGGTGCCGTTGACTCGGTCGGTGGGTTGGGGATGTCGTGATTCCAGCTTTTCTTTTCTTCCCCCCCGAGATCAACTCTGCCCTGATGTATGGCGGCGCCGGACCCGGCCCATTGTTGACGGCGGCCGCGGCCTGGGAATCATTGGCGGCTGACCTGGCGGCCGCGGCGGCGTCGTTTGAGTCGGTAGTGACGGGAGTGGCCTCCGGTCCCTGGACCGGTCCGTCGTCGGCGGCGATGCTGGCGGCGTCGACGCCGTACCTGCAGTGGCTGATCTCGGCGGCGGGGCAAGCCGAGATGGCGGCCGCCCAGGCGACCGCGGCGGCGGCGGCGTACGAAGCGGCGTTCATGGCGACGGTGCCCACGCCGGAGGTCCTGGCGAACCGCATCCGATTGCTCATGCTGATCGCGACGAACTTCTTCGGCCAGAACACCCCGGCGATCGCGATGACCGAGATCGAGTACATGGAGATGTGGGCCCAGGACGTGGCCGCGATGGTGGGCTATCACATCGGGGCGCAGACCGTGGCGGCGACGTTGCCGACGTTCAGCATCCCGCCGACGCTGCTGAGTGGCTTGGTGACGGCGCCGCTGAGCTTCGCGTCCCAGGCTTTCGGGGCCTTCTCGTCGCTGGGCACCGCATTCGTGTCCGAGCTGCAGTCGGTGTTGGGGGCGTTCTTCCCCGGCCTGTCGTCGGTGACGTCGTTGCTGTCGTCGATGCCGGTGACGACGATGACCGCGCTGGCGCCGATCGGGATGTACCCGGCGAGCGCGCTGATGTCCCCGATGATGGTGCTGGCTCACAGCGCGGGACCCGTCGCACCCGCGGCGGCCGGTGTCACCACGGTGGCCGCCGAAGTGCCGCACGCCGCCGCGGGCGGCGTCCAAGGGCTGCAGTCGGCCGGCGGGCTGGGCGTTGCGACCGCCGGGTTGGGCACCGCCCGGTTCGTGGGATCGATCACCGTCCCGCCGACCTGGGAGGGGTCGATGCCGGTGCCGGCGGTCTTGACCAGCCTTGCCGTGCCGGCCCTAGGCGCCCAACTGCCGACGCCGATCGCGACCGGGACAACGTCGTCCGCGCCGTCCGCGGCCTCGGGTTCTGCGCCGGCCATGGCCATGGCGGTCGACGATCGGGGCGCGGACGGCGACAAGACCGACAAGAGGGGACGCCGCGGCGGCGAGAACCCACACGTAGTGCAGTCGCGGCCCAAGGTGGTGCCGCGGACGAAGGGCGGCTAGGGCTGGCTCCGCGCTCTGGGCGAGCCAGGAGAGGCTAGCGTCGCTAGCCACCATGGGCTCGGCGCTCGGAGCGAGTGCGCGGGACACCGTCGTCGTGAATCGCGCCAATTGGCAAGGGTTTTGCGTTCGGCCGGCGCGGTATTTATCGCGTCGGTCCACCCTCCACGGCTTGGGCCCGCAAGCCGCGCGTACGCTGCGCAGAAGCAAATCCACGTTTTTCCGGTATTTGCCCCAGGTTTGGCTTACGATGTGCCTGCTTGGTGTTATTAGGTTCGGCCACAGCGTCCGACAACGGCTGTGGAAGGGGGCAACATGCTTTTGCCTCTTGGTCCGCCGCTACCAGATGACTCGGTGTCGGCGGTTCGGGGTGAGTCGGGGATGCTCGGTGGCCTGTCGGTTCCGCTCAAGTGGGGCGTGGCCGTGCCGCCGGATGACTACGACCACTGGGCACCGAAGCCGGATGTGAGCGCCGACGCCATCGACACGGTGGCCGACGCCCCGGCCCCGGCCGTGATCGCGGAGACCAATCAGTGGAACGACTGGCAGCGGTGGGAAGGCGAGACGGAACCCCACTTCGAGATCCCGCGCACCGGCGGTGTGATACCGCATTCACCGGCCGCCGGCTGACCCTCTGGCGGCACGCGAGCGGTTCAGAATCGGCCGCCGCCACCCATGAAGCCGCCGTCGGACGACCCGCCGAATGACGTCGGACTCCAGCCGCCGAACCCTCCCCGCATGCCTCCACTGAGGACATTGCCGATGATGATTCCGCCAAGCATCGCGCCCATGTCGCCGCCCCCGCCACGAGTGACGGCGCGCTGAGCCGATTGCACGTCGGCATTCGCCAACGCCTGGGCCTGGGCGGCCAGCGTCGACGCCGCGTTGGCGTGGGAGATCGCGTCGGTTGGGCTGGTCGCCCGCTTGTCCCGCGCGGCTTGTAGGTGCCGTTGACCTTCGGCGAGCCGGGTGCGGGCCTCGGGGCCGACGCTGCCGCGGCGGGTGTCGATGTAGTCGGAGACCGCCCGCACCCGGGACTCGGCGGTGAACAGCGCCTGCTCCAAGGAGCGGTTGAGCTGCTCCGCGGCGGCCTGCTCCCGGGCCAGGGTGACCAGCAGCCCGTTGAGGTCGGCATCCGCCCTGGCCAACTGGGCGAACGCGCCCAGCGGGTCGGTGGATGCCCCGGCGCGCGCGACGTCGACCGCCCGGGCGGCCGCATCGCGCGCCGCGATCAGGTCGCCGGTGTGTGCGGGCGTGTTGGGCTGCGCTTTGTGCAGTAACTCGTTGGCGCGCTTGATGTCCTCCTGAATGTCGGCCATCGTCGACGGCAGCCGATCGATGGCGTGCTGAATGTCGGTGGCCGCGTTGTCCACCGAGTCGAGTAGAGCCCGGGCCTGCCCGAGCGCGGACTCGGCCGCGCGGACGGCGTCCACCAAACCGGCCTGCCGGCCGCCGACGGCCTCGGCGGCCAAATCCCGGGCCGTGCTGATGTTGCGGTCGGCGAATGCCAGCCGCTCCTTAGCCGCCGTGGCGTTGCCGGACACCGAAGTCAGTGCGGCAGCGTCGAATTGGCCATGCAGCTCGGCCAGCCGCTGTTCCGCGGGATCGATGCGGGCGGTGAGCTCGACGTACTGCTGGGTGAGCGCGTCGAGCCGCGACGGTGCGTTGATCACCAGGTCGCGCAGGTTCTCGAAGGCCTCGGTCTGCGACTCCAATTCGCGGTCGGCGCGCGCTGCCGCCACGACTACCCGGGTGAGCAGCTCTCGGCGCTGCGCGGGCGTCTCGGGCACGCTGTCGTCGAGCTGCTGCCGGATCGAGAAAGCTTGGGACAGCGCGGCTTTGGCGTTGTCCACCGCCTCGGTGAACGGCCGGGTCCGGTCCGCGCCGAATTCGGTGATCGCCAGGTCGAGTTCGTTCGCGCTGGTCCGAACGGCGTTGTCGACCTCCACCACCAGCGCGCGTGACAGGTCGTCGAGGGCCTGCAGCGGCACGGAGGCCAGCGCATCGACGTCGGTGGGGTCGACCCGCCGGGCGGCGGCCAATTCGGCCGCACGCCGCCGACGACCGCGGTACCGCATGACCAACAGCAGGGCCGCCAGCGCGACGAGAATGACGGCCAGCGTGACCAGCAGGGCCACCCGGCCCGACGAGCCCGGCGACACGTTGAGCCCGTTCGCCGCCGCGACCGCCGCACCGCTCCAGTCGCCGTTGTGCAGGGCGGGTTCGATCTTGTTGTGCCGCAAGTCGTCGACTTGGCGTGCGTTGACGCTCTTGACCGTGGATGGCACCAGGAACGCGTACGCGCGGCCGGTGGTAGCGACGGCCAGCAGGGCGTCATAGTTGCTTAAATCGCTGGCACGCATCGTGTCCTGTGCCCAGCTCACCGCGCTCTGGCCGGAGAAGTCGTCGACGTAGACCACCCACAGCCGGATGTGGCGATCCGCGTAGAGCCTGCCCACCGCCGACGTGACCGCGGCGCGCCCGGAGTCCGAGAGGGCTCCCGCGTTGTCGGTGACATAGCCCGCCAGCCGGAAGGGCGGTTGCGCGTCGCCGGCGGGGGCCACGAGCAGGCCGCCGCCCAGACCGATCGCCAGGATCGTCGCGATCACGCCAAGCAGGCGAGCAGTGCGCATGACGCCAATTTAGCCTCGCGACAATGCCGGCAAATAGCGGTGCACGGGAGCGGTCCCTGCCCCGCAATCCCTGGCAGACTGTGCGTCGGTGACCACGAATCGGCAAGACCCTTACGACGACTTCGACCGTCAACGGCGGGTACGCGAAGCGCCGAAGACTGCGGGTTTGCCGGGGACGGAAGGCCAGCACCGCACCGACTTCGCCCGCGACCGCGCCCGGGTGCTGCACAGCGCCGCGCTGCGGCGGCTGGCCGACAAGACCCAGGTTGTCGGGCCGCGCGAAGGTGATACTCCGCGGACCCGGTTGACGCACTCGCTCGAGGTCGCCCAGATCGGCCGGGGGATGGCCGTCGGCCTGGGCTGCGACCTCGACCTGGTCGAGCTGGCCGGTCTCGCCCACGACATCGGCCATCCGCCCTACGGGCACAACGGCGAGCGCGCCCTCGATGAGGTCGCCGCCGACTACGGCGGCTTCGAGGGGAATGCCCAGAACTTTCGCATCCTGACCAGCCTCGAGCCGAAAGTGCTTGACGAACAAGGCAATAGCGCGGGGCTCAACCTGACCCGCGCATCGCTCGACGCGGTCACCAAGTATCCGTGGTTCCGTCGTGAACACAAGCGCAAGTTCGGGTTCTACGACGAGGACCGCGAACCGGCGGCCTGGGTGCGCGCCCGCGCGCCCGAGGGTCGGATGTGCCTGGAAGCGCAGGTGATGGACTGGGCCGACGACATCGCGTATTCGGTCCACGACGTCGAAGACGGCGTCGTCTCCCAGCGCATCGACCTGCGCGTGCTGGCCGACGACGACGAGGCGGCCGCGCTCGCCAAGCTGGGCGAGAGCGAATTCTCCAGGGTCAGCGCCGACGACTTCATGGCCGCCGCGGCACGGCTCTCGGGACTGCCGGTGGTCGCCGCGGTCGGCAAGTACGACGCCACACTGGCCGCCTCGGTCGCGCTCAAGCGGCTCACCAGTGAACTGGTCGGTAGATTCGCCTCGGCGGCCGTCGCCACCACCCGGGCCGCCGCCGGTCCAGGGCCGCTGGTGCGCTATCGGGCCGACCTGTTGGTGCCCGACCTGGTGCGCGCCGAGGTCGCCCTGCTGAAAATCCTGGCGCTGCAATTCATCATGTCCGATCCGCGGCATCTGGGTACCCAGGCCCTGCAGCGCGAACGGATCCACCGGGTGGCGCAGTGGCTGTATGCCGGGGCGCCGCAGACGCTCGACCCGGTGTTCGCCGCGGCGTTCACCACCGCCGCCGACGACCGCGCCCGGGTCCGGGTGATCGTCGATCAGATCGCCTCGTACACCGAGGGCCGGCTGGAACGCATCGACGCGCGCCAGGCCACCGGTTAGCCGCGCGTCATCCCTCGGCGGCGTCGCCGCCACCGCGGACTAGGCTGCCCGGCATGACCAAATTCAGCGGTATCGCCACCCTCGCGGTGGGGCTTCCCGTCGTCGCCATGACCGCCTGCAGTTCACCGCAACATGCGAGCACCCAGCCCGGCACCACCCCTCCGGTCAAGAGCGCCCCGCCGGCGTCGTCGGGCGAGACGACGACCGCGGCGCCCAACGGCGAATCGCTCAGCGCGCAACTGAAGACGCCGGACGGGCGGTCCGTCGCCACGGCGACGTTCGACTTCACCGGCGGGTACGTCACCGTAACGGTCAAGACGGTGGCCGGCGGCATCCTGTCACCGGGCTTCCACGGCCTGCACATCCATCAGATCGGCAAGTGCGAGCCCAACTCCGTCGCCCCGACCGGTGGTGCGCCCGGGAACTTCCTGTCCGCCGGCGGCCACTACAACGCGCCCGGGCACACCGGCAAGCCCGAAAGCGGCGACCTGACGTCGCTCGAGGTGCGTTCGGACGGCTCGGCCTACCTGGTCACCACCACCGACTCGTTCACCCGGGACGTGCTGGTGGGCGGCGAGGGCAAAGCCTTGATGCTGCACGGCGCCGAAAACACCGACAACGCCATGGAACGGGTGGCATGCGGCGTCATCGGAACGGGATAGCCGGCCGGCTCGGCGCTCTAGACTGAGCCGATGTCCAGCCCGGCAGGTTCGTGGGGTCACCGCCCGCGCGCGGGCGACGATGACGCCCGGCCCAGGGGCCGGGGCCGCATTCCCGATCGGGACATCGCCGCCATCCGCGAGCGGGTCCGCATCGACGAAGTCGTCGGCGACTACGTCCAATTGCGGCGCGCCGGTGCCGATTCCCTCAAGGGACTGTGCCCGTTCCACGACGAGAAGTCGCCGTCGTTCCACGTTCGCCCCAATCACGGACACTTCCACTGCTTCGGCTGCGGCGAAGGCGGCGACGTCTACGCGTTCATCCAGAAGATCGAGCACGTCACCTTCGTGGAGGCGGTCGAGTTGCTCGCCGACCGGATCGGTCACACCATCAGCTACACCGGGCCGGCGACCAGCGTGCAGCGCGATCGGGGCAGCCGCAGCCGCCTCGTCGCGGCCAACGCGGCAGCGGCGGAGTTCTACGCCGCGGCGCTGGAATCCGACGAGGCGGCCCCGGCCCGCCAGTACCTGACGGAGCGGAATTTCGACGCCGACGCGGCGCGCCGCTTCGGCTGTGGATTCGCCCCGTCCGGATGGGATTCGCTGACAAAGCATTTGGTGCGCAAGGGTTTCGAGTTCAAGGAGCTGGAAGCGGCCGGCCTGTCGCGGCAGGGGCGGCGTGGCCCGATCGACCGCTTTCACCGGCGGCTGCTGTGGCCGATCCGCACCGCGGCCGGCGAGGTGATCGGGTTCGGCGCCCGCCGGCTGTTCGACGACGATCCGATGGAGGCCAAGTACATCAACACGCCCGAGACGCTGCTGTACAAGAAGTCGTCGGTGATGTTCGGCATCGATCTGGCCAAGCGCGACATCGCCAAGGGGCATCAGGCGGTCGTCGTCGAGGGCTACACCGACGTGATGGCCATGCATCTGGCCGGGGTCACCACCGCGGTGGCGTCCTGCGGCACCGCGTTCGGCGACGAGCATCTGGCGATGCTGCGCCGGCTGATGATGGACGACAGTTTCTTCCGGGGCGAGCTGATCTACGTTTTCGACGGCGACGCGGCCGGCCGCGCGGCCGCGCTCAAGGCCTTCGGCGGCGAGCAGAACCTGGCGGGACAGTCCTTCGTCGCGGTCGCCCCGGACGGCATGGATCCTTGCGACCTGCGGTTGAAATCCGGCGATGGCGCGCTGCGCGACCTGGTGGCGCGGCGTACCCCCTTGTTCGAATTCGCGATCCGCACCGCGATCGCCGAGATGGACCTGGACAGCGCCGAGGGCAGGGTCGCCGCGCTGCGGCGCTGTGTGCCGATGGTGAGCCAGATCAAAGACCCCACGCTGCGCGACGAGTACGCCCGCCAGCTAGCCGGCTGGGTCGGCTGGGATGACGTGGCCCAGGTCATCGACCGGGTGCGCAGCCAGGCCAAGAAGTCGCCGGCCCCCAGATTGCGATGTACGACGCACACGCACCGCGGATCCCGCCGGCACTCGCCGCGCCGAGCCTCAACCGG
>NZ_LZJJ01000186.1:0-16230 GCF_001667625.1 Mycobacterium sp. E1715 | reverse complement strand
AGCGACTCTTCGAGGATGGCATCGCTGTCCGGCGCGATGATCAGCGTCAGCACCCGGCCCATCGTCACGGCGCCGACCTTTTCCCGCAGTTCGTCGAGCTTCTTGTTGACCGCGGTGGTGGTGGTGTCCGGCATGTCGATGATCAAGGGCGCCCCTCCTCAGCGTTCTGCATCGTCGTCGGCGCCGTGACGATGGGCCGGGTGCTGACGCTGATCATCGCGCCGGACAGCGATGCCATCCTCGAAGAGTCGCTCGAGGCGGCCAACAATGCCAGCCACGAGCATCCCAGCCGGGTGATCGTGACGATGCGGGGCGATCCGTACGCCGATGAGCCGCGCCTGGACGCGCAGTTGCGGGCGGGCGGCGACACCGGCGCCACCGAGGTCGTGATCCTCAACCTGTCCGGGGCGCTGGCCGGCCACGCCGCCAGTGTGGTGACCCCGTTTCTGCTTCCCGACATCCCGGTGGTGGCATGGTGGCCGGACGTGGCGCCGGCCATCCCCGCCCAGGACCCGTTGGGCAAGTTGGCGATTCGGCGCATCACCGACGCGACCAATGGAACCGATCCGCTGACGGCGATCAAGGGCCGGCTGCCCGGCTATACCGCCGGCGACACCGACCTGGCCTGGGCCCGCATCACCTACTGGCGGGCGCTGCTCACCTCCGCGGTCGACCTGCCGCCCCACGAGCCGATCGAGTCGGCCCTGGTGTCCGGTTTGAAAACCGAACCGGCGCTTGACATCCTCGCCGGCTGGCTGGCCAGCCGCATCGACGGCCCGGTGCGCCGGGCGGTTGGCGAGCTCAAGGTGGAACTCACGCGCAAGAGCGAGACCATCGTCTTGAGCCGACCTCAGGAGGGCAGGACGGCAACACTGAGCCGCACCGCCAAGCCGGATGCCCTGCTTCCCTTGGCGCGCAGGGAAACCGGCGAGTGCCTCGCCGAAGACCTGCGGCGGCTCGATCCCGATGAGATTTACCAGACAGCGTTAGAAGGCATTGAGAAAGTGCAGTACGTGTGAGCACCATCGTCGAAGTTTTCCCGCAGAGCAAGGCGCTGGTCGAGGCCGCGGCCAACCGATTGGCGGAGAGCATCCGCAACGCCGTGGCGGCCCGGGACCGGGCACTGGTGGTGCTGACCGGCGGCGGCAACGGCATCGGGTTGCTCGAGTCGCTGGCGGGCCTCGAGATCGCCTGGCCCAAGGTGCACCTGTTCTGGGGCGACGAACGCTACGTCCCCGAGGACGACGACGAGCGCAACGACAAGCAGGCGCGGGCGGCGCTGCTGGACCGGATCGACATCCCGTCCAGCCACGTGCACGCGATGCCGGCCAGCGACGGCGAATTCGGCACCGATCTCGCCGCCGCGGCGCTGGCCTACGAACAGCTGTTGGCGGCCAACGCCGAACCCGGCCAACCGGTGCCGAACTTCGACGTGCACCTGCTGGGCATGGGCCCCGAGGGTCACATCAACTCGCTGTTCCCGGACACCCCCGCCGTGCTGGAAACCAGCCGCATGGTGGTACCGGTCGAGGACTCCCCCAAGCCGCCTCCCCAGCGAATCACCCTGACATTGCCCGCGGTTCAACGTTCGCGTGAGGTCTGGCTGATGGTGTCCGGGGCTTCGAAGGCGGATGCCGTGGCGGCGGCAATCGGTGGTGCCGCGCCGGTCTCGGTGCCGGCCGCGGGCGCGATCGGCCGGGAAACCACGCTGTGGCTGCTCGACGAGGAGGCCGCCTCCAAACTCCCCGCACGCCCGGGTCAGTCAAGCTAGTCCCGCACCCGGTGGGATCCGGGTCATAATGACGGGCATGGCAGACAGAACCGTGCGCGGTGGGCAAGAGCGAAGCCGGATCAAGACCCTCACCCAGGCTGCGTTGAACGCCGACAAGACGGTGGAGCAGGTCGAAGACGTACTCGACGGCCTGAGCACGACGATGAAAGAGCTGAACACGTCCCTGTCCGCCCTGAACGCCACGGTCGAGCGCATGGAGAGCGGCCTGGACCACCTGGACGGCACCCTGTCGCGGCTGGACGATCTGGCGCGGCGCCTGATCGTCCTGGTCGAGCCTGTCGAGGCGATCGTCGGGCGGATCGACGACATGGTCAAAGTCGGCGAGGTGATGATGACGCCGCTGTCCATGACCGAGCACGCGGTGCGCGGCGTGGTGGACCGGCTGCGCAACCGCGCGGTGGAATAGCGGCGGACGCGTCACATCTTGGTCGACCGGGCCATCACGAAGCTGTACAGCCCGTAGATGATGAGCCCCACCCCGGCGGCGATCAACAGTGCCGCCCCGAAGTGCTGAGCCCCGAGCGTCTTCAGCGCGCCGTCGAGTCCGGTGGCCTTCTTCGGCTCCGAGCGGCACGCGGCGACGATCACCAGCGCGCCTGTCAGGGTGATCACGATTCCCTTGCCGATATACCCCGCCACGCCGAGGCGGCGCACCAAGTCGCCGGACTCGCCCCGCAGGTCGTCGACGAAGTTGCGGCTGGCGCCCTTGTAGATGTGGTAGCCGCCGACCGCGACGATGATCGCGCCGCAGCCGATCAGCGCGACGGTGCCGCCGGTCGTCGCCATCAGCCGCGCGCTGATGCCCGAATTCTGTTGGTCCGCCTGCCTGCCCGCGCCGCGGGCGAACCCGAACGCGGAATAGGCGAAGGCCAGGTAGACCGCCGCCAGACCCAACGCCTTGAGCCGTGTCGACGCATCCGACGACGGCCCCTCCGACTCACGGTCGCACGATCGTCCGAGGGCGGTTTCGACGAGCCGCCACAGGCCCATCGCCAGCAGGGCGGCGGTGGCGATCCAGAGCGCGAACGGGCCGCCCGGCTTGGCCGCCAGCGTCGCCAGGGCACCGGTTTGGTCGGCGGTGCCGCCTTCTCCGCACGCGACCCGGATCGCGAGGTAGCCGACGATCAGGTGCAGTATCCCGTTGACCACGTACCCGACCCGGGCGAGACGTTCGAAGACGCCGTTCTGGGCCACTTCAGCCGCGCTGACGGGCGACGCGATGTCCGACATGGCTTACGAATGCCCGTCACCCGCTGTTCCGTAACGCGCTGGCCAATCCGTTCATCGTCAGCAGGATGCCGCGCTGCACCAGTTCGTCGTCGTCGCCGGAGCGGTAGCGGCGCAGCAACTCGACCTGCAGGTGGTTCAGCGGCTCCAGATAGGGGAACCGGTTGAACACCGAACGCGCCAGCGCGGGATTGTCGGCGAGCAGGTCGTCCTGACCGGTGATCAGCTTGTGCATCGCGATGGTTCGCCGGTGCTCGTCCACGATCTTGTCGAACACCCGGTGCCGCAGCTCCTCGTCGTCGACCAGCTCCGCGTACCGCGCCGCCAGGCCGAGGTCGCTCTTGGCCAGCACCTGGGCCATGTTGGACAGCACGCCGCGGAAGAAGGGCCAGCGCTCGTAGAGCTCGTGCAGGATCGCCACCCGTTCGTCTTCGCTTTCCGGGCCCGCCGCGATCCACTGCTCGAACGCCGACCCGGTGCCGTACCAACCGGGGAGCATGACCCGCGACTGGGCCCACGCGAGCACCCAGGGGATGGCGCGCAGATCCGAGATCGACGAGGTGGGTTTGCGTGACGTCGGCCGGCTGCCGATGTTCAGCGAACCGATCTCGCTGACCGGCGTGGAGGCCATGAAGTACTCGACGAAACCCGGTGTGTCGTGCACCAATTCGGCGTAGGCGCGTTGCGCGAGGGTGGCCACTTCGTCGAGCACCGCGTAGGCCGGCTCCGCGGCATCACCCAGACCCTCGACGTCGAGCAGCGTCGACTCCAGCGTGGCGGCCACCAGGCTCTCCAGGTTGCGCCGCGCCGCCTGCGGTTCGGCGTACTTGGCGGCGATCACCTCCCCCTGCTCGGTGAGCCGCAGCGAGCCGTTCACCGCGCCGGGGGGCTGCGCCAGGATGGCCTGATAGCTCGGGCCGCCGCCGCGGCCGACGGTGCCGCCGCGACCGTGGAAGAGCCGCAATCGGATTCCCGCCTTGCGGGCCACCTCGACCAAGGCCAGCTCGGCGCGGTAGACCGCCCAGCTGGAGGCCAGGTAACCGCCGTCCTTGTTCGAGTCGGAATAGCCGAGCATCACCTCTTGGCAACCGCCCTGGGCGTCGACGACCGCGCGGTACAGCGGCAGGTCCAGCATCGCGTGCAGGATGTCCGCGCCGTTGTGCAGATCCTCGATCGTCTCGAAGAGCGGCGAGATGGACACCGGACAGTACGGTTCCGGCCCGGAAGCGTCCAGCAGCCCAGCCTCTTTCAGCAGGATCGCCACTTCCAAGACGTCGGACACCGAGCGGCACATCGAGATCACGTAGTTCGGGACGGCGGCCGGCCCGTAGCGCCCGACGGCGTGCGTCGCGGCGCCGATGACCTCGAGCTCCTTGCGGGCCAGGTCGGACAGTTGCGTGCGGTCACCGACCAGTGGACGGCGCGTGCCCAGTTCGCCCGCCAGCAGCGCGACCCGCTCGTCCTCGGGCAGCGAAACGTAGTCCGGGTGCACCCCGGCCCACCCCAGCAGCTCGGCCACCACCTCTTCGTGGACGTCGGAGTTCTGCCGCAGATCGAGGCCGCTCAAGTGAAACCCGAAGACGCTCACGCCTTCTCGCAGCAGCGCCAGGCGGTCCTCGGCGAGCAACGCGCTGCCGTGCGTGCGCAGCGACTCGTCGATGGTGTCGAGGTCCGCTTGAAGTTCGGCCGGCGCGGAATACGGCGCCAGGCCGAGATCCAGTTCGTGCTGAGGTTGACGGTCCAGGATCTGGGCGCCCGTCGCGGTGAGCCGGGCCCGGATCACCCGCGCCGCCCGCCGGTACGGCTCGTCGGCGCGGGCCTGCTCGGCGCAGCTCTCGGCCAGTTCGGCCAGCCCGGGCGTGACGGGGACGAGTCGCGCCGACATCGACAGGTCCTGCTCGAGGGCGATGAGCTCTTCGAGGTAATGCGACAGCGCGGTGAACGCGGCGCTGCCCGTGGCCTGGCGGACCACGTCGCCCGTCACGTTCGGGTTGCCGTCGCGGTCGCCGCCGATCCAGGAGCCGGGGCGCAGGATCGGAGCCGCGAGCAGATCGGTGTCGGGCCAGCGCTTCCGCAAAGCGTCCCGGACCTCCGCGTTGACCTGGGGAATGACCTGGAAGAACGCGGCGGCGTAATACCGCAACCCGACCTCGATCTCGTCGGTGATCTGCAGCCGGGACAGCCGGATCAGTGCGGTCTGCCACAGGGTCAGCACCTGACGGCGCAACTCGCGCTCGATATTGCTGCCGTCGTCGGTTTCGGTGTGCCCCTCCGCGTGCAACCGCATCAACTGGGTGATCCGGTGCTGGGTGACGAAGACGGTGCGCCGCCGGGTTTCGGTGGGGTGGGCGGTGATCACCGGGGATATCAGGGCGCCGCGCAGCGCGTCGGCGACCGTGGCCGAATCGAGTTCGGCGCCATCGAGTTTCGCGTAGGTGGCGGCTAGGCTGCTGTCCTGCGGCGGCTCGCCGGCGGCGACGTGGATCGCGCGGCGTCGCTCCCGGTGGATGTCCTCGGCCACGTTGGCCAGCAGCGCGAAGTGACTGAACGCGCGGATGACCGGGATCGCCTGGTGAATGTCGATGCCGTCGAACATCCGGGCCAGCTCGGCCCGGTCGATCTCGGAGCGGCGCACCCGAAACGACTCGACCCGGGCGCGTTCCACGAGGTCGAAAACCTCGTCCCCGTTCTGCTCGCGCACGGTGTCGCCGAGGATGGCGCCCAGCAGCCTGATGTCGGCGCGCATCGGCTCGGTCGCCTCGCGACCGACCAGCGTCCTTTGCACGGCGCCGATCGGTTCGAGCGCGATGTCGGAAACGTCAACCATGTGTCCCAGTATCGGTGCGGATCACGTGGTCCGCCCGCCGACGGGTCACCGGTATTTGATCAGCAGGGCGACCCCGATGATGGACACCAGCCAGATGCCGGTGATGAACAGCGTCAACCGGTCCAGGTTCTTCTCCACCACCGTCGAGCCGGAAAGGCTGGACTGCACGCCGCCGCCGAACAGTGTCGACAGGCCGCCACCCTTGGCGCGGTGCAGCAGCACCAGCAACACCACCAGCACGCTGGTGACCACCAGGGTGATCTGCAGGGCCAACTCCATGACGCAAAAGCCTACCGGTTGGCGCGCCGTCGGCCGTAACCGACGCCCGGCTACCCGTCCCAGGCGCGCCGCGGCAGCGCGAACACCAGCGCGAAGGCCGTGACGCTGAGGGCCGCGCTGGCGGCCATGGCCAGCGTCGCGCTGTGCCCGAACGCCGCCGCCAGGGCCTCGGGTCCGCCCCGGCCGACGTGCAGCGTGCCGAACAGGACGGTGCCGATGATCGCGATCCCGATCGCGCTGCCGACCCGCTGCGCGGTGCCGATCACGCCACTGGCCGCCCCGGCGTCTGCCGCGTCGACGGTGGCGACGATGAAGTCGACGTTCGGGGCGATGAACAATCCACTGCCCAGGCCGGCGATCAAGAGCGGGGCGGCGAGTTGCCAGCCGCCGTACGCGGTGCCCGGCGTCAGGGCGAGCACCAGCCAGATCGCGGTGATACCGACGGCCACCATCCCCAGCCCGACCACCAGCACGGTCCGGCCGAAGCGCGCCGCAAGGGTGTCGCTCTGGGAGGCGCCGCCGACCAGCCCGATCGCAAACGGTGTCACCACCAGGCCGGATTGCAGCGCGGTGTGTCCCAGCCCCGCCTGCCACAACAGCGCGATGGTGAAGAAGATGCTCGTGAACGCCGCGAAGTACACCAGGGCGAGCAGCACGCCGCCGGTGAAGGACGCATGCGAGAACAGCCGCGGCGGCACCAGCGGGTTGCCCCCGTTCGTCTCGACGTGGCGCTCCCACTGGGCGAAGACCACCAGCAGCGCGACGGCGCCGGCCATCGAGGCGTACGTCCACAGTGGCCAGCCGTCTTGCTGACCCTGGATCAACGGGACCAGCAACGCGACCAGCGCCGCGGACAGCAGGATCAGGCCGGCCCAGTCGGCCGACGCCGCCGCACGTTCGGTTCCCGCCGGAAGCAGGATGGCCGCGGCGACGACGGCGAGCACGCCCAACGGCACGTTGACGTCGAACACCAACCGCCACCCGGGGTCCGCGCCGAACGCCTGAATGATCAGCCCGCCGATCAGCGGCCCGAGCGCAACGGAGAAGCCGATGGTCGATCCCATGATCGCCAGGGCCCGCGCCCGCTTGCGCCGGGCGAACATCAGCTGGATCAACGCGGTGATCGGGGTGAAGAAGATGCCACCGCCGAGCCCCTGCACCGCGCGGGCGCAGACGAGCCCGCTCTCGCCCTGCGCGAGCCCGCACGCCAGGCTCGCCATGGTGAACAAGGACAGGCCCGCGATGAAGACCCATTTGTGCCCGAACCGGTCCCCCACGCGGCCGGCGGGTATGAGGGCCAAACCGAATGCCAGGGCATAGCCCGAGACGATCCACGACAGTGTGGCGTTCGAGGCCGAAAGGCTGGTGCGGATGGCAGGCAGGGCAACGTTGACGATCGTGCTGTCCAGCAATGCCATGAAAGCCCCGACCAGCAGCACCGCCAGGGCAAACCAGTTACGGCGTTCGGTGCCAATGGTTTTCGGTATCGACGCCGTCACGCTTCGTCACCTCCCGCGCGCCGGCCGGCGACGATGGCGGGGAGCGCCGCGGAAAGCTCCTCATGCCAACCGATTTCGGCGCGCAGCCGGTCGGCCCTGTGCTTCATGACCAGCTTCTCGGCGAGGGTGAGGTAGCGGTCGATGGCGGCGGCATGGGCTTCCCACTCGGCGAGCATGGCACTCAGCGATGTGATCCGGGCCGCGATGGTCACCGGCAGGTCACCGAGATGGTCGGGCTGCAACCGGGTGATCGCCAGGTCGAATGGGTCGGGTTTGATGACGATCTCGCGGAGCGCGCGCAGCCGCAGACCGCCCAGCGCCTCGCGACCGGCATCGGTGATGGCCCAGATCTGCCGTTGCGGATACGCACCGGACCGCTCGACGCGCACCTCCTCGATGAGGTCCTCGGCGGCCAGTCGTTTGATCGCCCCGTACAGGGCGCCGACGGTGATGTCCGTCCACAGGGCCACGTGCTCTTCCTCGGCGAGCAGCCGGAGCTGGTGTCCATGCATCGGGCCACGCTCCTCGAGCCCCGCCAGGATGAAGATCCGTATCGACGACACGCAACTACTCTCGCACGAGTACTCGCCCACGTCTAGAGGGCAATGCTCCTCGAGTAACTCAGCCCCGGTTCGGGTCCCCCGTGCCGGTTCGCGCCGGCCGGGGCTACGGCAGCGGCCCGCCGGCGGCGATGGCCGCCAGCGTGGCGAACTGCTCGCCGTCCAGCGAGGCGCCCCCGACCAGGCCGCCGTCGACGTCCTCCTGAGCGACGAGATCGCCGACGTTCTTGGCGTTCATCGAACCGCCGTAGAGCACCCGGACGCTTTCGGCGATCTTTGGCGAGGCGAGGGACGCCAACCCTTTGCGGATCGCCGCACACACCTCCTGGGCGTCGGCGGAGCTGGCCACCCGGCCGGTGCCGATCGCCCAGACCGGCTCGTAGGCGATCACCACATTGGCGATCTGCTCGGCCGATAGCCCGGCCAGCGAGCCGCGCAGCTGGTTTTCGCAGTAACTGACGTGCTCGCCCGCCTCCCGAGTCTCGAGGTGCTCGCCGATGCACACGATCGGGGTCAGCTCGTGCTTGAGCGCCGCGGCGGCCTTCGCGGCCACCAGCGCGTCGTCCTCGTTGTGATAGGTGCGCCGCTCGGAGTGGCCGACCACGACGAAGCTGCAACCGAGCTTGGCCAGGAAGGCCCCGCTGATGTCACCGGTGTAGGCGCCCGAGTCGTGCGGGGACAGGTCCTGGCCGCCATAGGTCAGCCGCAACTTGTCGCCGTCGACCAGGGTCTGCACGCTGCGCAGGTCGGTGAACGGCGGCAAGACGGTGACGTCGACCTTGTCGTAGTACTTGTCGGGCAGCGCGAACGCGATCTTCTGCACCAGCGCGATCGCCTCGAAGTGATTGAGATTCATCTTCCAGTTGCCGGCGATCAGCGGCTTGCGGCTCACGCGTCTCCTCCACTTGGTTGCGGCTCCCCGAGCACCTCGATGCCCGGCAGCGTCTTGCCCTCAAGGTATTCCAGCGACGCGCCTCCGCCGGTGGAGATGTGCGAGAAGTCGGCCTCGGGGATGCCCAGGGCACGCACCGCGGCGGCGGAGTCACCGCCGCCCACCACACTGAACGCACCCTTGCCGGTGGCCGCGGCGATGGCCTCGGCGACGCCCCTGGTGCCCGTGGCGAACGCCGGGAACTCGAACACGCCCATGGGGCCGTTCCAGAAGACGGTGCGGGCGTTGGACAGCAGGGCCGCGAACCGCTTCACCGATTCGGGCCCGATGTCCAGCCCGATCACGTCGTCTCCGATGGCGTCGGCGGCCACCGTCTGCGGCGGCGAGTCGGCGGCGAATTGCTCGGCCACCACGACGTCCCTCGGCAGCCGCAGCACGTCGACGTAGGTGTCCAGCAGCCGGCGGCAGGTGTCCACCATCTCTTCTTCGAGCAGCGACTTACCCACCGAAAAGCCTTGTGCGGCAAGGAATGTGAAGCACATACCGCCGCCGATCACGATGCTGTCGGCCTTGGTCGCCAGCGATTCGATGACGCCGAGCTTGTCGGACACCTTCGACCCGCCGAGCACGACGGCGTAGGGCCGCTCGGTGGAGCTGGTCAGCTGCTCCAGGACCGCGATCTCCTCGGCCACCAGCTTGCCCGCGTAATGCGGCAGCAGCGTGGCCACGTCGTACACCGAGGCCTGCTTGCGGTGCACCACGCCGAAACCGTCGGAGACGAAAGCGCCTCCGGGCGAGACCAATTCGGCGAGTTCGCGGGCGAGCGCGAGTCGCTCCCCGTCGTCCTTGCTGGTTTCGCGCGGATCGAAGCGGATGTTCTCCAGCAGCAGGACGTCACCGTCCGTGAGCCCCTCGGCCCGGGCCAGCGCGTCACCGCCGACGACATCGCCGGCGAGCTGCACGTGCCGGCCGAGCTGCTCGCCGAGCGCCGCGGCGACCGGCGCCAGCGACAACTTCGGGTCCGGCCCGTTCTTCGGCCGACCGAGGTGCGCGGCGATCACCACCTTGGCCCCGGCGTCGACGAGCGCCTGCAACGTCGGCACCGATGCGGTGATCCGGCCGGGGTCGGTGATCGCGCCCTCTTCGTCGAGCGGGACGTTCAGGTCGGAGCGCACCAGCACGCCTCGACCCGAAACCCCTTCGGCCAGGAGGTCTTCGAGTGTAGGAACGGCCACGACGACTACAGCGACTTGCCGACCAGCGCGACGAGGTCGATGAGGCGGTTGGAGTAGCCCCACTCGTTGTCGTACCAGGACACCACCTTGGCCTGGTTGTCGATCACCTTGGTCAGCCCGGAGTCGAAGATCGAGCTGTGCGGGTCGGTGACGATGTCACTGGAGACAATCGGGGCGTCGTAGTACTTCAGGATGCCCTTCAGCCGGCCCTCGGCGGCGGCCTTGAAGACCGCGTTGATCTCGTCGGCTCCAGCCGGCTTGGCCAGCTCGACGGTCAGGTCGGTCACCGAGCCGGTGGGGATCGGCACCCGCAGCGCGTAGCCGTCCAACTTGCCCTTCAGCTCGGGCATCACCAGGCCGATGGCCTTGGCCGCACCGGTCGAGGTCGGCACGATGTTCAGCGCCGCGGCGCGCGCCCGGCGCAGGTCTTTGTGCGGACCGTCCTGCAGGTTCTGGTCCTGCGTGTAGGCGTGGATGGTGGTCATCAGGCCCTTGACGATGCCGAACTCGTCCTGCAGCACCTTGGTGACCGGCGCCAGACAGTTGGTGGTGCACGAGGCGTTGGAGATGATGTTCTGGCTGCCGTCGTACTTGTCGTCGTTGACGCCCAGGACGATCGTGATGTCCTCGTCGGTGGCGGGCGCCGAGATGATCACCTTCTTGGCGCCGGCGTCCAGGTGGCCCTTGGCCTTGGCCGCGTTGGTGAAGATGCCGGTGGACTCCACCACTACGTCGACGCCCAGGTCGCCCCAGGGCAGCGCCGCCGGGCCTTCCTTGACCTCCAACGCCTTGATCTTGGCGCTGCCAACGACGATCGTGTCCTCACCTTCGAGGCTGACGTCGTAGGGCAGCCGGCCCAGGATGGAGTCGAACTTGAGCAGATGCGCCAGGCTGGCGTTGTCGGTGAGGTCGTTGACCGCCACCACCTCGATGTCGGCGCCGCCCTGCTCCTGTTGAGCCAGCAGGGCCCGGTAGAAGTTGCGTCCGATTCGACCGAAGCCGTTGATACCTACTCGGACCGTCACTGATCTCTCCCTGTCTTCTGATGTCTCTAGAGCCGCTGAATACGCGCTCGTGGTCAGCCTAGATGAGCAACACGCGCGGTCGCCCCCCGGTTCCCGCGGACTCTGTGACGTCAGTCGCGGCGCGTCTTGCGCAGCCACCTCAGGGCCGACTCGGCGGCGTGATAGCCGCAGAGGCCGTGGACGCCGGCGCCCGGCGGAGCGGACTGCGAACACAGGTAGACGCCGGGCACCCCGATCGCGTAGGGGTCGACGGCGATGCGCGGGCGGAAGATGACCTGCAGCCCGTCGTTGGCGCCGCCGATGATGTCGCCGCCGATGAAGTTGGCGTTGTAGGCCTGCAGTTCGGCGGGCCCCTTACTGACCGTCGCCAGGACGCGGTCGCGAAAGCCGGGGGCGAACCGCTCGATCTGGGCGACCACGCCGGCGGTGGCGTCGCCGTCATAGCCGAACGGCACGTGCGCGTACGCCCAGATGGGGTTGACGTTGCCGGCCGAGCGCGACGGGTCGGCCCGGTATTGCTGCCCGAGCAGCACGAAGGGGCGGTCCACCATCTTGCCCTGTGCGCGTTGGCGTTCGGTGTCCGCCGTCTCGGCGAACGTGCCGCCGAGGTGCACCGTGCCGGCGCGGGCGCAGTCCGGGTTCGTCCACGGGATGTCGCCCTCGATGGCGAAGTCGACCTTGAACGCCGACGAGCCCTCGCGGTAGCGCCGGTACGACCGCCGGATCCGGCCCGGCATGGCATCGCCGTAGAGCGCGAGGGCCGCCGCCGGGCTGAGGTCGAGCATCACGATGTCGGCGTCCGGGATGTCCTTGCGGCTCGCGACGGTCACGCCGGTGGCCACCGCGCCGCCGTGCTCCTCCAGCGCGGCCGAGAGCGCTCGGCTGATCGACCCGGACCCGCCTTCGGCGACGGGCCAGCCGTAGCGGTGGCCGCTGGCCAGGATCATCAGCCCGAGCGACGCGGTCAGCGGGCGGTCCAGCCGGGTGTAGACATGGGCGGCGGCGCCGCCGAACAGCGCGCGCACCTGCTCGGTGCGAAACCAGCGGGCCATGGTGGTGGCCGGTAGCAGCGCCCGCGGCCCGAAGCCGGCCAGGCGAAGCGGGTGACGCGGGATCCCCAGCACCGGGCCCATGAGATCCTCGGCCAGCTCGTCGAATCCCGCCGCCAGGTCGCCGATCGCCCGCCTCCAGCGGGTGCCGTCGGGTCCCATGCGGGCCACCGTCTCGTCGATCGAGTGGTGCAGCACGCCGGCGCTGCCGTCGTCGAGTGGGTGCGCGCAGTCGATCTCCGGCCACTTCCACCGCAGCCCGTAGCGCTGCAGGTCGATCTCCTTCCACAGCGGCGAACCGACGCCCAGCGGGTGAAACGCCGAGCAGTGGTCGTGGATCACGCCGGGTCTCGTCAGTTCGCCCGAGCGGGCTCCCCCGCCGACGGTGTCGCGCGCCTCGAGCACCTGGACGTCGATGCCGTGCCGAGCGAGGTGGATCGCCGCGGCCAGGCCGTTGGGGCCGGCTCCGACCACCACCGCTCTGGTCATCGAGCGCTGCGCCGCGACGGGTCACCGCGGCCGATCACATGCACGGGCAACTCGTCACCGGGCTCGGGCCACGGCTGGCGGGTGAGCATGTCCTCGACGTTGACATAGCCTTCCTCGATCAGTCCAGCCTTGGCGTCGAAGATGCGGTACCACTGCTTCTGGATGTGGATGGGCTGACCCTCGAGGACGATCACCCGGACGTCGCCCTCGGAGAAGTGGCAACGGCGCTGCACGGCTTCGAGCAGCTGCTCGTTGTGCAGGTGGCCCTCTCCGAAGTTCCAGCCGACGAGCGGCCCGGCGACGATTTCGCCCTCGCGGATCTTGTAATCGGCTTCGTCGTCGATCGCGCGAGGCACCAGGGCGTTGAGCGCGCGGCCGTGCAGGTGCATGGCCCGGAAGGCGGCGGTCTTGTCCGCCATGATCTCCGCGGTCTCCGGGTCGTAAAGCCGGGCCAGCTGGTTGACGACGAGGGCGGAGCTCTTGACGATCTCGGCGTCGATCTTTTCCTCCGCGCCGGTGCGGAAGCACCACACGCTGGACGCCCAGTTGCCGGCGTAGTACCTCATCGCGGGCAGGAACGAAATCTTTTTGGGGAACATGTTTCCCGCGATCACGAATGCCAGCGCGGCGATGACGAGGGCCCACAGCAGCGGCGAACGCAAATCGGTGGCCCGGATCGAGGCGTAGTGCCCGAACAGATAGAAGAGCGAGAAGATGAAGAAGACGTTCCACTCCAACGGAACTCCCATCGGGAGGTTGGAAATGATGTTGAGGTGAAAGATCACCATGAATCCGATCAGGAACCACCGCCACGGGTGATCGCCGGCGAAGAAGACCAGCACCGTCGGAACCACGAATTCGGCTGTGGTGCCGCCGACGTGGGCCATCATCTTCGGCAACCAGGTGGGACGCAGATCGTTGATGTGGTCGCGGTACAGCATGTGCTTGACCGGGTTGAACAATTTGGGCCGCAGCAGCGCGTTGTTGCTCGTCATCACCGACACCACGTACGGGAAGTGGTGGTTGAGCTTGGATGTTGCGGCGCCCCACCACAACAGCAGCATGATGAGCTTGTATGCCGCGATCTGATCGGTGAACGGAAAGAAGAACACGAACAGCTTGAGCCAGTAGTGCTCGCCACGCGCGGCCAGGAAGATGGTCTTGTCGCGCAGGCCCAGTACCGCCAGCGCGACGATCGTCGGGATGACGCGGACGGGGTCGATCAGGCCGACGTCCCCGGCCGCGGTGACCGGCCCGCCGTGGCCGGGCGACAGCAGCGCCCACACTCCGCCGGCCAAAACGATTGCGTACAGCGCAACGTCGACGACGGTGCGGCTGTCACCGGCGGTGAACGGCACCTTTCCGGGCCACGCCGGCAGCCGAATCGTGTTGGGCCGCAACCAGTACAAGATTCCGCCGATGGGCGGCATGAACCGTCCGGTCAGCGGACCGGACCCACAACCCAGGCCCATCACCTCGAACAGCAGCGTGAAGACGATGACCTTCTGGTAGACGATCGGCTGCGTCCACCAGTCGGCGATGCGGCCGAGCCCGCCGAGGCCCGGGGTCAGCGAGATGACCGCGGCGGGGACGGCGATGTACAGGGCGATCTTGAGCAGGTACAGCAGATACACGGCATACGGTGTCCCGAAGCCGTGTTCCGCCCAGTGCCGCGTCACCACCTGCAGCCGGGTGGCCCGGGGCAGTGTGGGCCAGGTCTTGCGATCGACGTCGGGAAGGTCAGGGGTCATGAATCCCATGGCGGCCTCGTTCGGTGTCGGAGGAAACCAGTTGGCCCGTCAAATGTATCGGCACCGCGGTGCGGGCGTGGCCGATTCGGCCGGCCTCAGCCCGCCCACGCTCGCTTGAGGGACGTAAAACGCTGCGCGGTAAGCGAATTGCTAGCGGACAGCGGATCGCGGGCGAGGGGATTGAACGGGCGGGTCGGCTGGGGCCCGGCGGGCGAAGCGGCTTCGCAATCGCTCGAGCATGCCGTCGAGATTGTCCCGATCCTGTTCCTCGATGCGCGCCATGCGCCGGAGGTTGCAGACGGCATCCACGTCGCCGCCGGCTTGCGCGGTCGCGATCGCCTTCTGGTAGTCGTCGAGCCGCTGTTCGATGAGCCTGCGATTCTGGGAGAGCAACCGCACGAAGTAGTCGGCCTGGCGCTGGTCGGCCGCGTCGGGGGCGTCTGCGGCAGCCCGGTCGGCGCTCGGCGCCGACGGCACGGATCCCCTCGATTCGGGACGGGCCAGCCCGGCGTGCGCACGACGTACCCGATGCTCACGGGAGCCGACCCTGCGGCTGCCCCGGGCGCTGCGCTCTGCGGACAAACCGGCAACGTCCATCGGGTTCCGTTTCTCGAAATTTCACTGAGGGCGTCGTAACAATAACGCCCGCACCCCGCCGGCACCATATCCCCGGAAAGGGAAAGAGATAAACACCATGACGGCCGGCCCGCACCGGTCGCTACCATCGAGGAACTCGACGCGGCTCCTTCAGATCCGAGGCAGCCTCGCGGGAGCGTCAAGGGAGGAACGTGACCGACGACGATCACCCCGATGTCGGCGACATCGGCAAATTCGACCCCGTGTTGACCCAGCGCCTGATGGGCGTGATGCGCCCGGCCATGAAGACCTACTTCCGGTCGGAGGTGCACGGGCTCGGCGCCTTCCCGCCCGGCGGTGCGCTGGTCGTCGGTAACCATTCCGGCGGCATGTTCCCGATGGACGTCCCGATCTTCACGGTCCACTTCTACGAGAAGTTCGGCTACGACCGGCCGGTCTACACGCTGAGCCACGACATCCTGATGACCGGCCCCACCGGGGAGTTCTTCCGGCGCACCGGATACATCCGGGCCAACCGGGAGAACGCGGCCCAAGCCCTGCGGTCAGGCGGGGTCGTGATCGTCTTCCCGGGCGGAGACTACGACGCATACCGGCCCACGCTCGCGGAGAACGTCATCGACTTCAACGGCCGCAAGGGATACGTCAGGACGGCGATCGACGCCGGCGTCCCCATCGTCCCCGCGGTGTCCATCGGAGGGCAGGAGACCCAGCTCTACCTGTCGCGCGGCACCTGGCTGGCCGAGCGGCTCGGCATCAAGCGCCTCCTGCGCAGCGCCATCCTGCCGCTGTCGTTCGGCTTCCCGTTCGGCTTCAGCGCGGTGATCCCGCCGAACCTGCCCCTGCCCACCAAAATCGTCACGCAGGTGCTCGAGCCGATCGACATCGCCGCGCAATTCGGTGAGGACCCGGACGTCGACGAGGTCGACGAGCACGTGCGGTCGGTCATGCAGCAGGCCCTCAAGGACCTGGCCGCCAAGCGACGCTTCCCGATCCTGGGCTGACCCGTGG